>CBJNAS010000041.1:0-15908 GCA_966434565.1 uncultured Phenylobacterium sp. | reverse complement strand
CTCGGCGCTTGCGCGCCGATCCACCTCCCCGCTGCGCCGTGGAGGATCCGGAGCCGGGATGCTCCACCGCTTGCGGGGGAGCTGTCCGCGAAGCGAGGGGGCGTTGGGCTTTGCCGCCGCCATTCCCCTCCGCTAATCACCCAGCCATGTCCGAGAACCTCTACGACCTGCTCGCCAGCCGCTTTCCCGCCGACCGTGGGCGGCCCTGCTTCATCCTGAGCGACGGGTCCCAGATCAGCTATGGCGCGCTGGAAGAGGGCGCCGGCCGGGTCGCGGCGCGGCTCCTGGCGGAGGGCGTGCAGCCTGGCGACCGGGTGGCGCTGCAGGCGGAGAAGAGCGTCGAGGGCGTGATGGTCTATCTCGGGACCCTGCAGGCGGGGGCGGTGTTCCTGCCGCTCAACGCCGCCTACACCGCCGCCGAGGTCGACTACTTCCGCGCCAACGCCGAGCCGCGGCTGCTGATCACCGACCCGGCAGGCTTCCTGGCGGGCGCGCCGGCCCGGCCGCTCGCGGGCGCGGTCGCGCGGACGGCGCAGGATCTCGCGGCCATCATCTACACCAGCGGCACGACCGGCCGCTCGAAGGGCGCGATGCTGAGCCACGGCAACCTGGCGTCCAATGCGCTGGCGCTCTACGCGGCCTGGGGCTTTTCGCCCGAGGACGTGCTGCTGCACGCGCTGCCGATCTTCCACGTCCACGGCCTGTTCGTGGCCCTGCACTGCGCCTTCCTGGGCGGCTGTCCGATGGTCTGGCTGCCGAAGTTCAGCGAGGCCGAGGTGCTGGCGGGGCTTGCGAAATCCAGCGTCATGATGGGCGTGCCCACCTTCTACACCCGCCTGCTCGGCTCCGCGGCCTTCACGCGCGAGCTGGCGAGCCGTGTGCGGCTGTTCATCTCCGGCTCGGCCCCGCTGCTGGAGTCGACCTTCAAGGCGTTCGAGACCCGCACCGGCCAGCGCATCCTCGAGCGCTACGGCATGAGCGAGGCGGCGATCATCACCACCAATCCGCTCCGCGGCGAGCGGATCGCGGGCAGCGTGGGCTATCCGCTGCCAGGCGTCGAGCTGCGGATCGGCGGCGGGGAGGCGACCGGCGTCATCGAGATCCGCGGGCCCAGTGTCTTCTCCGGCTACTGGCGCATGCCGGAGAAGACCGCGGAGGAGTTCACCGCCGACGGCTTCTTCATCACCGGCGATGTCGGCCGCCAGGATCCGGACGGCCGGGTCTGGATCTCCGGCCGGGCGAAGGACCTGATCATCTCCGGCGGCTACAACGTCTATCCCAAGGAGGTCGAGCTGGTGCTCGACGAGTTGCCGGGCGTGGTCGAGAGCGCGGTCATCGGCCTTCCGCATCCGGACTTCGGCGAAGGCGTCGCCGCGGTGGTGATCGGCCAGATCGGCGCGGTGGGTGAGGAGGGCGAGCTGATCGCCGCCTGCCGCGCCCGGCTCGCCGCCTACAAGGCGCCGAAGCGGATCCTGCTCGTGGACGAGCTGCCGCGCAACGCGATGGGCAAGGTCCAGAAGAACCTGCTGCGCCAGCGGTACGCCGACCTGTTCGGCCCGGTCTAGCTACAGCTGCGCCGAACCCTCGAGCCGCCGGGGCGCGGCGCCGGCGCGCGGTGGTCCCATCCGGTAGTCGGCGATGTCGGCGAGCAGGTCGCGCTCCAGGAGGATGGCGACACCGGAGCGGAGCTCGATCAGCCCTTCGCGCCGCAGCTGCTGCAGGGTGCGGTTGACGTGGACGATCGACAGCCCCAGCGAGTCGGCCAGCATCTCCTGGGTGAGCGGCAGCGGGAACCTCTGGCTATCGCCCAGGCCCGCCGTCTCCAGACGTTGCTGCAGCTCCAGCAGGAAGTGCGCGACCCGCTCGTAGGCTGTCTGGCGGCCGAGGCGGACCATGTGGTCCAGCAGCTGCCTCTGCTCGAGCGTCTCGATCACGGCGATGGCGCGGGCGAGCGCGGGCGCGCGCCCGGCCTGCACGGCCTCGAGCACCGGCTCGGCGTCGACGGTCTCCATGACGGTTAGCGCCGCCGCGGCCGACAGCTCCGGCCCCGTGCGCCGTCCCAGGCCGACGCCGTCTCCGGGGATCAGGAAGCCGAAAATCTGCCGCCGGCCGTCGGGCAGCACCCGCTGGCGGCATCCCCAGCCGGAGACGATGAAGCGCGGCCGTGCGAGCAGGCCGCCCTCGGGCGCGAGCTCATCGCCCGCCATGTGCCGCTCCCGGCGCTCGCCGAGCGAGCGTAGAAGAGCGAGCTCCGGCTCGGAAAGCGAGGCCAGGGCGCGCATCCGCCGGACCACCACCTCCAGCGGCCGCCCGATGGAGCGAGGCGTAAACCGGTCGGTCATCCCGCTTCCCCCTGCGCTGGCGGCTGAATCCGCTGAATCCATTGGATCTTCCCATTCAGGTCGAAACGAATCATCAGCTTTCTGCTCAATGCGATTAGAGGGGAGCGTTCGGCCCGGCGTTGGCGCCCGGCGCGCCGCTCCATGTTCGGCCGGCGACCGCGTCCAGCCAGGAATGGTAGCGCCGACCCGGCCATTTGCAAGTCTAGATGATGAAATTGTGCGGAATATTTGAGCTCTTCGCGATTATCGAAAGTTAATGCGAGCTCCGGTATCTGTCGTAATGCCGACCCTTGCAGGCGAGTGCTTCCGTAGGGCGATAGAGTTCAAAGATCGCCTCGGCGAAATGCAGATGGGCGGGGGCTTCGCCTGCTGTGGGTCAATTCAGGATGCACGCGTAGATTGCCTGGCGACGACGTGCGGAACTATTGCCGCCGCGTCTGCGGACGAGCGCCGGGCCTGCAAGGGCAGGATCTGTCCTGGCCGGGCGGAACGAAGGCGGCCTCAGAGGCCCTCCGGCCCGGCCGCGCGCGGGACGTGATAGGCGTCCAACAAAGCCGTGATCTCACCGCGCCGCCGTTCGAGGAACCGGTCGAGCTGGTCCTTGAGCTTGGGGGCGTCGCGCCGCACGCCCATGGAAATGTCGAAGACCATCGGCCACTGCGGGCCGTCCAGCCAGGGCCGCACAGGGACCAACCGCAGCGGGTGCTGGGCGCGCGCTGCGAAATAGCCGGCCAGCGGGCCCCAGACCACGGCCACGTCGACCTCGCCACGATCGACGGCCCGGACGATCTCGGCGGGCGGGTCGGGCTGCGAATAGTCGCCGTAGAGCATGTAGCCGCGCACGTTGTCGATGACGCCACGGCGGGCCAGGGCGTGCGCCGGCGGCGTGTTCTGGGCGTCGTTACCCACCATCTGGACGCCGATCCTGAGCCGCTTCAGGCGCGGGTCGTCGAAGGAGGCGATGTCGAGGCCCCGGTCCGCGCGGGTCACGAAGACGTAGGTCGAACGGTAGTAGGGCTCGGTGGTGGCCAGCATGTCGACCTGGGTGGCCACGCCCGGCCAGAGGTCGCATCTGCGGTCCTTGAGCGTGTTGCGCACATAGCCGCGCCGCTGCGCCCACCAAGTGTATTCGACCCGCGCGCCCAGATCCTTGGCCAGCATCTCCACCAGCCGGTTCTCGAACCCCTCGCCCGCCCGGTTGGAGAACGGCAGGTTATTGGGATCGGCGCAGACCCTCAGCACCGGCTGCCGCGCGCCGCAGCCGGCGAGGAGCAGAAGGGCGGCTGCGCATGGAAGCCAGAACCTCATCGCGCGGTCACCACGCCCCAGGGGCGGCCGCCGAGCTTCAGGTCGGCGAGCCTGCGCCCGCTCGCCAGGTCAATCACCGCCAGGTCGCCGGAGAGGCCGCTCGCCGCATAGAGCCGCGTCTCGTCGGGCGACAGCGCGATCCCCCAGGTGCGCTTGCCGGTCGGGAAGGTGCGCAGCACGCGCAGGCGCCGCGCGTCGATCTCCGCGGCCCGGTCGCCGCGCCCGAGCGCGGCGTAGACCCGGGCGCCGTCGCGGGTCATGGCGAGGCCCACGGCCTGGACCGTCGGGACCGGGACAGCCTTGCGCAGGTCGATGCCGCCGATCACCCTGCGCGTCGCCACGTCGAACACCGCGATCGAGGCGCGGGACTCCGAGCTCACCCACAGCCGGGCGCCGTCGGGGCTGAACAGCGCCGCGCGCGGCCGGGCGCCCACCAGCACGCTGTCGACCAGCGCGCCGCTCCTGGCGTCGATGAAATGGACGAGGCTCGCGCCCTCGGAGGTGCAGATCACCCAGCGGCCGTCGGGGCTGACCGCCATGCCTTCCGGCTCCGGGCCGACCTGGGTCGTGCGCACGATGCGGTTGCGGACGACGTCGAGCGCACTGACCTGGCCGTCGTCCTCGTTCGCCACGTGGATCGTCCGTCCATCGGGACTGAGGGCGAAGCGCTCCGGGTCCGGCCCGGCGTTCAGCCAGGCACGCACGCGGCGCGTGCCCACGTCGAGCGCGGCGATCCGGTCGTCGTTGCTGACGGCGACATAAAGAGTCCGCCCGTCGGGCGAGAGGGTGAGGCCGCGGGGGCGGTGTCCGATGGGGAGGCGCGCCACCTCCTTCAGCGTCCGGCCATCGACGACGCGCAGCCAGCCCGCCTCGTCGGTGACGAAGGCCGTGTGCGACTGGGTCGGGGGCAGGCGATGGCAGGCGGGGAGGGCCAGCAGGGCGGCGGCCGCGGCAGGCGCTCTCCACGGCTTCGCGGTTCGCCTCCCTCGCAGGGGCGCCGGCTTCCCAGCCGTCGCCGGCGCCGGCCCCTCTCCCTCTCTCGTTTCGCTGGGGGGCGAGGAGGGGTTCGGCGCGCCCCCGCACATCCGCGTGACCCTCAATGCGGCAGGCCGAAAACGTAGAGCACACCGCCGGGCGTGGTCTTCTGCTTCAGGTCGGGCAGGGCGCCCACGAAGCCCAGCGCCGCGGTCGGGTCGCGCGGGTCGAGGTCGCCGGAGACGATCGCGCCCGCCCAGCCGCCGACCCCGGAGAGCACCGCCACGTACTCGCGCCCGTCCGGTCCGCGGTAGGCCACCGGTTGGCCGACGATTCCCGAGGCGGTCTTGAAGCGCCAGAGCTCCTGGCCGTTGCGGGCGTCCACGGCTTTGAACCAGCCGTCCATAGTCCCATAGAAGACCAGGTCGCCCGCGGTCGCCACGGTCCCCGACCACAGCGGCAGGTCCTCCTTGATCTCCCAAACCGCCGCGTGGCGCACCGGGTCCCAGGCGGTGAGCGCGCCGCGATGGCCGCCGGGGCCGGCCTTCATCCGCACTTCCGCCCCGACATAGGGCGTGCCGGAGATGTAGTTCGCCTGGACGTTCTCCCAGTCCATGCAGAGGTTCTCGTGCGGGATGTAGACCAGTCCGGTGCGCGGCGAGAAGGACGACGGGTTCCAGTCCTTGGAGCCGGAGGCGGTGGGACAGATGTCGCGGATCACCTTGCCCTGCTGCGGGACCTTGTCCGGGTTCACCTTCAGGCGTCCGGTCTTCAGGTCCACGCCGAAACTGGAGTTCACGTAGGCGTAGGGGTCCGCCGCCAGCACCTGCCCGGTGGCGCGGTCGAGCAGGTAGAAGTAGCCGTTGCGCTCGGGCCTGGCGACCACCTTGCGAAGCTGGCCGCCGATAGGGACCTCCAGCAGCAGGTTCTCGTTGATCCCGTCGTAGTCGTGCACGTCATGCGGCGTGGTCTGGTAGAACCACTTGGCGGACCCGGTCTCAGGGTCGCGGGCGAACACCCCGCAGGTCCACTTGTTGTCCCCCGGCCGCTGCTCGGCGTTCCACGGACCCGGGTTGGCGGTGCCGTAGAAGATGGTGTTGGTATCCGGGTCGTAGGAGATCCAGCCCCACATGGTGCCGCCGCCGATCTTCCACGCGTCCGGCGGCCAGGTGGTGACGCCCAGGTCCTTGCCCTTGGCGTCCGGATAGTAGGGATGGAAGTCCGCCCCGATCAGCACATCCTTGTCAGGGCCGCTATTGTAGGCCTTCCAGGCCGTCTTGCCGGTCTCGGCGTCGAGCGCCTGGACCCAGCCGCGCACCCCGAACTCGCCGCCGCTGTCGCCCACCAGGACCTTGCCCTTCACCACCAGCGGGGCCATGGTGATGCTCTCGCCGCGGTTGATGTCGCCAAGCTTGGTGCGCCAGACCGGCTGGCCGCTGCCAGCGTTCACCGCGATGGTGAAGCCGTCCAGGGTGTTGAAGATCACCTTGCCATTCCAGTAGACGGCGCCGCGGTTGACGACGTCGCAGCAGGCGACGCCCTGGCTGGCGGGCTCGGGCTCGGGGGAATACTTCCACTTCACCGGCGCGCCCGGCTTCGAGAGATCCAGCGCATAGAGATCGTTGGGGAAGGGCGTCACGACGTACATGGTCGAGCCCACGACAATCGGCGCCGCCTCCTGGCCCTTGTTCACCCCGGTCGAGAAGGTGAACGCGACCTTCAGGTTGCGGACGTTGCCGGTGTCGATCTCCGAAAGCCCGGAGAAGCGCGTGGAGGCGTAGTCCTTGGCCGGCATGGTCCACTGGCCGTCCTCCGCGGGGATTGTGGCGCGCGCGCCCGTGCCGGCGGGGGCGAACGGCGAGGCGCTGCGACGCTCGGCCGTCGGCGGTTGGGCGGCGCGCCGCTCGCAGGCGGCGAGCAGCACGAGCGCGGCGCAGCCCAGGAGCAGCAACCTTCGCGCCGGCCCCCCGTCCCGGCTGTTTCCCCCGTGCGTCGCCCTGGCATCGGACATGTGAACAACCCGTCTGGCTGTCACGCCTAACGCGAAGCTGGGGCCGAAGATCACTCGCATGACGACCTTTCAGCGCGCGCGCACCTGCGGCGCCGGCGCATCAGCGTTGTTTCGGCGCACACCGAGCCTTGTCTGCGCACGCGCAATCTGCGCGCGCCTGTGCTAGCACCCGCCCCGAGACGCCTTTTTGCGAGGTCGAATGAGGCTCGAGCCTTCCGTCGCCGGTCCGGACCTGGAGATCGCCGGGACCATCCGCGCGAGCCTGGGGTCCGCGGACCGTCACGAGCGCCCATACCGCAACTGGCGGCTTTCCGGACTTTTTCCCGACGCGGTCGCCCGCCAGCTTGCGGCCATGCCCTTCGCCCCGACCGAGCTGCACGGCGTCTCCGGCCGCCGCGAGCTGCACAACGATGACCGCCGCTATTTCGCGGGCGAGGTGCTGGACCAGCACCCCGTCGCCCGCCGGGTCGCCGAGACCTTCCAGTCGCCGCCGGTGGTGGGCGCCTTCGCCGAGCACACCGGCGCCGCGCTGGATGGGACCTATCTTCGCATCGAATACGCCGTCGAAGTCGACGGCTTCTGGCTGGAGCCACATACCGACCTGGGGGTGAAGGCGCTCACCCTGCTGATCCAGCTACCCGAGGAGGACGGGCAGGCGGATCTCGGCACCGACATCTACGAATCGCCTAACGTCTGGGTGGACCGCGCGGCGTTCGCCTGGAACAGCGCCATGCTGTTCGTGCCTTCGAACAACACCTGGCACGGCTTCGAACCGCGCGCGATCCAGGGCGTGCGCCGCTCGGTCATCGTCAACTACGTCACCGACGAGTGGCGCGCCCGCGAGCAGCTGGCCTTCGACGGCCATCCAGTGTGGGCGGGCTAGAGACCCCCGCAGATTGCGCGAATGCCGCTCGTCGGGCCCGTCACCGACCCCTGCGATCCGCGGATCGAGCCTTACCGGTCGGTGCGTGAGCGCGACCTGGTCGGCCGGGCCGGCCTGTTCGTCGCCGAAGGCCGCGTGGTGCTGGAGAAGCTCGCGCGCGCCGGGCGCCATCCGATCCGCTCGGTGCTGGTGGCGGAGCCCAGGCTCGCGGGCCTGGAGGCGCTGCTCGGCGAGCTTTCGCCCGATGTCCCGGTCTATGTCGCCGGCCAGGCGGTGATGGACGCGATCGTCGGCTTTCCCATCCACCGCGGGGTCCTGGCGATCGGCGAGCGTCGGGCGCTGGCGGCGCGCGACCTGCTGGCGGGCCTTCCCGCCCAGGCGCTGGTCATCGGCCTGAGCGGCATCGCCAACCACGACAACGTCGGCGGCGTCTTCCGCAACGCCGCGGCGTTCGGCGCCGACGCGGTGGTGCTGGACGCCGCCTGCTGCGATCCGCTCTACCGCAAGGCCATCCGCGTGTCGGTGGGCGCGGCGCTGACCATCCCCTTCGCCCGCCTGGGCGAGGCGGAAGACCTCGCCGACACGCTGACGGCCGCCGGCTTCGAGGTGGTGTCGCTGTCCCCACGCGGCGAGGTCGAGCTTGCCGATCTGGTCTGCGCGCCGCGCGCGGCGGCCCTGTTCGGCGCGGAAGGGCCGGGGCTCGCGCCCGAGCTGCTGGGACGGACCCGCACCGTCCGCATCGGCATGGCGGCCAGGTTCGATTCGCTCAATGTGGCGGTCACCAGCGGCCTCGTCCTTTACCAATTAAGCCAACACCGTTCTGCCGAAAGGCGCGCTTAACCTGCGTTGGGCCAGAATGCCGGCAAACAGGGTCGTAGCCAGGAAGGCCAGTGGCGAACAAGGGACAAGAGACGGTGACGGGGGCGTGGGGGCCCGCCGCCTTGGAGGGATCGGGCCCGGTGTTCGACCGCGCCCGCCGTCTGGCCGCCGCCCTCTTCGGCGCGCCGAGCGCCGGCATCGTCCTGGTCGGGCCCGATCGCGATTGGCGCAGCCATAATTCCTTCGCGGGCGCACCGTCGCAATCGCCGGCCGCGCGCTGGGTGGTGGAGCACAGGCGCCTGCTCTGGGTCGAAGACGCACGCGAGCATCCGCTGCTCGCGGACACGCCGCATATCGCCAGCCCGCCGCACCATCGGTTCGTCGCCGCGGCGCCGATCCGCCTGGAGGACGACAGCATCCCGGGCGTCTTGGCGCTCGCCGGGCCGGAGCCCAAGCCCTACGAACCGGAGCTCGCGGAGTGGCTGCAGGACTTGGCCGACATGGTGGCCGACGAATGGTCGCGCGTCCGCGCGGCCCGGGCGCGCGCGGCCTCCGAAGCGACCTTGGCGGCGGTGGTCCGTTCGGCGCCCCTGATGCTGGTGCTCACCGACCGCCACATGCGCCTGGTCGACGCCAGCCCCGCCTGGCTCGAGCACTGCGGCGTCTCGCGTGAGCAGGCGATCGGCCGCGACCTCTACGAGCTGAACGCCGACGGAGCGGGGATGTGGCGAGAGATCTTTGAGGGTGCGCTCTCGGGCGTCCCGCACCACACAGACAAGATCAGCATCCCTCTTCCGGACGGCGGGATCAGCTGGCTGCAGGCCCATGTCGCCCCCTGGCGCGATCCCGCCGGTGAGATCGCTGGCGTCATCATCGTCGCCAACGACGTCACGCCGCTCGTCGAGGCGATGGAGGCGGCCGCGCGCTCGGAGGACCGGCTCAAGGTCGCGGTCGAGATGGCCCGCATGAATGTCTGGGAGCTCGACCTGGCCAGCGGCGAATTCACCAGGGCGGCCGGATCCGCGATCGTCGCCGAGAGCGACGTCATCGAGCGGGACGCCAACAATTCCTGGCGCAACGTCGACCCGCGCGACGCGCCGACCTTACGCGCCGCCTTGGAGCGCGCCAAGCGGGACGGCCATCCGTTCCGGGCCGAATACCGCGTCAACCACAGCGGCGGTCGCCAGCTCTGGGTGGCGTCGCGGGCCCGCACCATCCTCGACGAGGCCGGGCGGCCGCTGCGGCTGGTGGGCGCCGTGCAGGACATCACCGCGCGCAAGGCGCAGGAGCACGCGCTCATCCAGGCCAAGGAGGAGGCCGAGAACGCCAACCACGCCAAGAGCGCCTTCCTGGCGACCATCAGCCACGAGATCCGCACGCCGCTGAACGGACTGCTCGGCATGGCCGAGGTGATGGCCATGGGCGTGCTGGAGCCGGCCCAGCGCGAGCGGCTGGAGGTGGTCCGCTCGGCGGGGGAGAGCCTGCTCTCCATCCTCAACGAGGTGCTTGACCTGTCGAAGATCGAGGCGGGCAAGCTGACGCTGGAAGACGGCGAGTTCGACATCGGCGAGCTGGCCCGCAGCGCCTACGCCACCTTCCAGGCGGTGGCCGAGACCAAGGGCGTCTCATTCGAGCTGAAGGTCTCGCAAGGCGCGCGCGGGGGCTACCGCGGCGACCCGATGCGGGTGCGCCAGGTCCTGCAGAACCTGATCTCGAACGCGCTGAAGTTCACCGAGCGGGGGACGGTGCGCATCGCCGTCGCTCGCCGCGCAGACCAGCTCAGGATCCGCGTCATCGACACCGGCATCGGCATGAGCGCCGAGCAGCAGAAGACCCTGTTCCGCGCCTTCCAGCAGGCGGAGGCCTCGACCACCCGCCGCTACGGCGGCACCGGCCTGGGGCTCGCCATCTGCCACGACCTGGCCGAGCTGATGGGGGGGCGGATCTCCGTGCGCAGCGCGCCGGGCAAGGGGACCAGCTTCACCGTCCGGCTGCCGCTGGAGAAGATCAAGGCCGCGTCTCCGGCCGCGGCGCTCGCGCCGGAACGCGCCGGGTCGGCGGCCGAACGGTCGCTCCGGGTGCTCGCCGCCGAGGACAACAGCGTCAACCAGCTGGTGCTCAAAACCCTGCTCGAGCAGGCGGGTATAGAGCCGGTCATGGTCGGGGACGGCCGCGCGGCGGTGGACGCCTGGGCCCGCGAGCCCTGGGACCTCATCCTTATGGACGTGCAGATGCCCGGGATGGACGGTCCGTCGGCCACGGCCGAGATCCGCGCCCGCGAAAAGGCGGAGGGCCGCGCGCGCACGCCGATCGTCGCCCTCACCGCCAACGCCATGGAGCACCAGATCGGCGACTACCTGGCGGCCGGCATGGACGCCCACCTCGCCAAGCCCATCGCGGCTGGGCGGCTGTTCGCCGTGCTGCACGCGGTCATGGCGGGCGAGCCGGGCGCGGCGGAAGCGGCGGCCTGAGGGCGGACGAAAGGGCGCACCCTCCGATTTTTCCGTCATGGCTTGCTTCATGCGGGCCACCCTCAGCTGATGCGGAACGGCATCGGGATGGGTCGCCTGCTTGAAGCGGGCCATGAGGGGATGGGATGGACGCAGCTTGGTCCAGCGCCAATGCGCGCTTCGCTACCCCTCGCCGAACGCGTAGCCGGAGATCGCCACGTCCATGGCCAGGTCGTGGAAGGCGCGGCGGGCGGGCTCGCCATGGGCGGCGCCGGCGGCGACGAACAAGGGGGCCAGGTGCTCCTCGCGCGGATGGGCCTCGCGGGCGAAGGGGGCGTCGCTCCAATGCAGGATCGCCTCCTCCCGGCGCGCAGGATCGGTCACAGCGTCCGACAGCCAGGCGTCGAAGCCCCGCGACTTGCCGGTGAACGCCGGGCCGAAGCCGCGCATGTTGTGCCAGCTCATGCCCGAGCCTACGATCAGCACCCCCTGCTCGCGGAGAGGCGCCAGCGCCCGGCCGGCGGCCAGATGCGCGGCCGGATCCAGGTCTTGGCGGAGCGAGAGCTGGACGACGGGGATGTCGGCGTCCGGGGTGGCGAGCTTGAGCGGAATGAAGACGCCGTGGTCCCAGCCGCGCTGCGGATCCGCCGCCGCCGGCAGGCCGGCCTGCGCCAGCAGCTCGCGCACGCGCAGAGCCAGCGGGGGCGAGCCGGGCGCATCGAAGCGCAGCCGATAGGTCTCCTCCGGAAAGCCGTAGTAGTCGTAGATCAGCGCCGGACGCCCGCCGGAGCCCACGGTGAAGATCGGCGCCTCCCAGTGGCCGGAGATCACGAGCAGGGCCTTGGGCCGCTCGGGCAGGCTCGCGACCAGGCTTCTGAGCCAGGCCGCGGTCTTGTCCCATGTGTCCGCCGGGCCCCGCGACCACTGCATGAAAAAGCAGGGGCCCGCGCCGTGCGGAATGAAGTAGGTGGGAAGCTTGCTCATGTGCTCGGAACCGTCTTCTCGATCCAGTCGGCGAAGGCCTGGGCGAAGCCGCGCAGGAACTCGGCCGTGCCCTCGCTGGCGAGCTCGCCCTTCTCGTCGAAGAGGCCCGAGGCGCCGCCGACATAGGCCTCAGGTTGCTGCAGCACCGGCATGTTCAGGAACACCAGCGACTGGCGCAAGTGGTGGTTGGCGCCGAAAGCCCCGATGGCCCCCGGCGAGACGCTGACGATCGCGGCGGGCTTGCCGTTCCAGGCGCTCTGTCCATACGGCCGGGAGCCCACGTCGATGGCGTTCTTCAGCCCGCCGGGGACGGAGCGGTTGTACTCGGGCGTGGCGAACAGCACCGCGTCGGCGGCGCGGATGCGGTCGCGAAAGGCGAGGTGGGCCGCCGGCGCGTGGGCCTCGTCGTCCTGGTTGAAGAGCGGAAGCTCGCCGATCGGGACCTCGTCGAAGCTGAGATGCGCAGGCGCCAGCGCTTCGATCGCGCGGGCGACCTTGCGGGTCAGCGAGTCCTTTCTGAGGCTGCCGATGACGACGGCGATCTTGCGGGGCTGCGGCATGAAATGTCCTCCTTCGGCGGGCCGGCCATGAAGATGGCGCGGGCTTCACCGTTGTTAATCGTGCGCGGGCGAAGCAATGCTTTTCCGAACGGGAAACAGTGACCGTGGACCGGCTCGACGAGATCAACGCCTTCGCCGCTGTGGCCGACGCACGCAGCTTTACGCAAGGGGCGCGGCGGCTGGGCGTGTCCTCCGCCCAGGTCTCCAAATTGGTGGCCAGGCTGGAGAACCGCCTGGGCGCGCGGCTGCTCAACCGTACCACGCGCGACGTCTCCCTGACCGATGTCGGCCGCGCTTATCTCGAGCGGGCGCGCCAGCTGCTCGACGATTTCCAGGCGCTGGAGAGCTCGGTGACGGAACAGGCCGGGCCGCGCGGCCTGCTCAGGATCTCCGTGCCGGTGACCTTCGGCGCCGCCCAGCTGACGCCGGCCCTGCTCGACTTCGCCGCCGCCTATCCGCAGGTCTCGCTGGAGGTCTCGTCCACCGACCGCATGGTGAACCTGGTGGAGGAGGGCTTCGACGCCGCGGTGCGGATTGGCCAGCTGGGGGACTCCTCGCTGGTCGCGCGCAAGCTGGCGGCCGTGCGACTGGTGGCCTGCGCCGCTCCAGACTACCTGGCCCGCGCCGGCGTTCCGGAAAATCCTGACGAGCTCGCCCGGCACGAGGCGATCATCGACACCAACGCCGCCGATCCCAACGACTGGCGCTTCCGCGCCGCCGGCCGGCCGCTGGAGGTCAGGGTGCGCGGCCGGCTGCGGTTTTCCGGCGCCAACGCCTGCGTCGCCGCCGCCCGTGCGGGCTTCGGAGTGGCGCGCGTGCCGGCCTTCGCCGCGGCCGAGGACCTGCGCGCGGGCCGGCTGCGGGCCCTGCTCTGCAGCTTCGAGCCGGAGACCGTCCATGTGCACGCGGTCTATCCGCACGCGCGCCACCTGGCCTCCAAGGTGCGCGCCTTCGTCGACTTCCTCGCCGCGCGCTACGCGGGCGAGCCGGAGTGGCACAAAGGCTGGGGTGAGGACTTGAAGGGATGATGTCCGCCCGCGGCCCCGACGATCTCGTCCGCTATCTGCAGAAGCTGCTGATCGCGGTGGCGGTGGGGGCGCTCGCCCTGATCGTCTACCGCTGGCATCACGTCTTCCTGCTGGCGTTCGGCGCGACCCTGGTGGCGGTGGCGCTGCGGGCGCTGGCCGATCCCATCCGCAAGCGCACCCCGCTCAGCGCCAGCGCCTCCCTGGGCGTGGCGGTCGTCGGCGTCGTCGTGGTGCTGGGGGCGCTGGGCTGGTTCGTGGGCGCACAGGTCGCGCGCCAGCTGGACCAACTGGAGGCCGCCCTGCCCACCGCCTGGGCTGCGGCCCAGCGGCAGATCGGCGCCTACCAGGCGGGCCAGTGGCTGCTGGCGCGGCTGCACGCGGCGGGCGGCGGCCCGGTCGGGGACCTGGGGCCATTGGCCGGGTGGATCGGCCACGCCACCGGCGCGGGCGCGCAGGCCGTGGGCGAGTTCGTCGTCGTGCTGGTGGCGGGCGTCTACTTCGCCGCCCAGCCCAGCCTTTATCGCGACGGGCTCCTGAAGCTCGTCACGCCCGGGGCGCGCGGGCGCCTCGGCGATGCGGTGGGGGCCTGCGCGATCGCCCTGCGCAGGTGGCTCTTGGGAGTCGGGGCGGCGATGCTGGCCATGGGCGTGCTGACCGCCTTGGGGACGGCGCTGCTGGGGCTGCCTGCGCCGGTCGCGCTCGGGCTCCTGAGCGGAGTGGCGGAATTCGTGCCGATCGTCGGCGCCGCGGTGTCGGCGATCCCGGGCCTGCTGCTCGCCGCCACCCAGGGGCCCCAGCTGGTGCTCTGGACCCTCGCCTTCTACATCGCCGTCCACCAGTTCGAGGGTCATGTCCTCATCCCCTTGATCCAGCGACGCGTCGTGGCGGTCCCGCCGGCGCTGACGCTGTTCTCGGTGGTGGGCTTCGGCGTTCTGTTCGGGCCGCTCGGCGTGGTCTTCGCCACCCCGCTGGCGGTGGTGGTCCTGGTGCTCGTCCAGCAGCTCTATCTGCGCGAGGACCACGCCGAGCCGGCTGCTGACCCCGGCGAAGCCACCCGGCCGGTGGGGGCGCGCGGGAAGATCTGATCAGGCCGCGTCCGCTTTCGGAGATTCGAGGACAGCCGCCTGCATCATCGCCAGCGCCGTCTCCAGCGCGGCGACCCGCAGGGCCGCGCGGCCGATGTCCCCGAACCGCTCGGCCCGGTGTCGCGTGGCGCCGCCTCTGCGCGCCGCGGCAAAGTGGACGAGCCCGGCCGGCTCGCCGGGCCCGCCCTCGGCGAAGCCGGTGACCGAGACGGCGACATCGGCATGGGAGTGGGCGAGCGCCCCCTCGGCCATGGCCCGCGCCGCCGGCTCGGACACCGCGCCGTCGGTTTCCAGAACCGCCATCGAGACGCCCAGCATCTCGTGCTTGGCCTCGTGGGTGTAGGTCACGAAGCCGCGCTCGAAGGCGTGCGATCGCCCCGGGATGTCGGTGAGCAGCGAGGCCAACAGGCCGCCGGTGCAGCTCTCCGCAGCAGCGAGCTTCAACCCGCGGTCGCAGGCCTCGCGCAGCACCGCCTGGGCCAGTTCGTCCACCCGGGTGGGGATGGCGGGATCGAGGGCTTCGGCCATCGGCGGCGCCAGAGCTGATGCGTGGGCTTACGCGTGGGGGTTAGTGCGTGGCGCGCATGTCCCCGCCCATCTCCTCCATCAGCCCTTCCTTGCGCATCTTCAGCTGCTGGCCGAGCTGCTTGCCGTCCATCTCGGTCTTCTGGAGCTGCGGGAAGAGCTCCTTTTCCTCCTCCTGGACGTGGTGCTCGATCTGCTCCTGCAGCACCTTCATCTTGGCGTCCAGCATCTCGTCGGTGACCGTCATGCCCTCGATCTGCTCGATCAAGTCCTTGGCCGCCCGATGCTCGACCAGCGACTCGTTGACGATCTCGTCGTCCTCCAGGAGCTCCCGGCAGGCCGGGTAGAAGATCTCCTCCTCGATCTGGGTGTGGATCTTGAGCTCCATGCAGATCTGCCGGGCCGTCTGCTCCCGGCGGCCGTCGTCGCGGGCCTTCTCGAATTGGCCGAACAGCTGTTCGACCTTGCGGTGGTCCGCCTTCAGCAAATTCAGCGCATCGTTCGAGCGCGGCGCGCCGGTCGAGGTCTTCCTGGCGGTGGACTTGCCCTTGCCGGCGGAAGCGGACTTGCGGGTCGTGCTCTTGCCGTGGGTCGAGCCGTGGGTGGTGGGCATTGCGAGCTCCCATCGCGTCTTGGTTTCGAGGTAGGCCAAGAACCCCTTGGCATCAGGCCGGTTCCGGCTTGATTTTCCGTTCGCGAACCGCTCGTTAGCGGCATGGTGACAAAGGCGACGGCGATTGTGGCGGGGGCGGGGGCTCTGGGCTTGAGCGTGGCCCTGGCGCTGGCCGATGCGGGCTTCGGCGTCACCGTCTGCGATCCCGGGCGGCCGCTCGGCAACGCTTCGGCGGTGGCCGGCGGCATGCTGGCGCCGGTGCTCGAGGCGGCGCTGGACGCCGAGGCCACGGCCCACTTCGACCTGCTGATGGCCGCGCGCGACC
>CBJNAS010000040.1:0-16037 GCA_966434565.1 uncultured Phenylobacterium sp. | reverse complement strand
AAACGATCTCCTCCTGGGCGAGGGTGCGGTTGACAACAGGGCCCTCGGGCGCGCCGCCCATGACAAAGGCCGCCGCGCCGCCACGGGCCGCCCCGCCCGCGCCGACGATCACCACCGGGCCGGCCTCGGCTTTGAAGTCCGGCGCCTGGGCGGCGAAGGCTCCGAGCAGGCCAAGGCCGTCGACGTTGTCGCCAGTGATCCGGCCATCCTCGTTGAACACCAGCAGGTTGGCGGCGCCGGCGAGCTCGGCGCGGTCGCTGACCTCGTCGGCGACGCTGAGCGCCGACTCCTTGAACGGCACGGTCACGTTGAGACCGCGGATCACCCCCCCGCGCAGGCCCTCGGCGAAGCGGGTGAAGTCGTCGCCGCAGGGGGCGAAGGGCACATAGACGGCATCGATGCCGGCCGCCTCGATCCAGGCGTTGTGGATCAGCGGGCTCAGCGAATGGCGGACCGGCGCGCCTGCGACGCCAGCGACGGAGGTAGCCCCAGATATGGTTCGGCTCATGCGGGAAGCACCTGGTGTTGGCGGAGCAGTTCCAGCAGCCCCAGCAGCGGGAGTCCTAGAATGGCGAAATAGTCGCCTTCGATCCGGGAAAACAGCTGGGCGCCCAGGCTCTCCAGCCGATAGCAGCCCACCGAACCCAGGGCCGCCTCGCCCTCGCGCGCGAGATAGGAGTCCAGGAAGGCGTCGCTGAAGTCCCGCATAACCAGGGTGGCGCTGACGGTCTCACGCCAGACCAGCGCGCCATCGCGGGCGACGGTGACGGCCGAGTGCAGCTGGTGCGGCTTGCCGCGCAGCAGGCGCAGACGCGCCCCCGCCGCCTCCAGCGTCTCCACCTTGTCGTAGAGGCGCCCTTCGAGCTCCAGCGTCTGGTCGGCGCCGATCACCAGGCCCGGCCGCGCCCGGGAGACGGCGAGCGCCTTCTGCTCGGCCAGGGCCTCGGCCACCGTCCTCGGGCTCGCGCCTTGCGCCAGCAGGATTTGTTTGGCGGCGTCCTCGTCGACGCCGGCGGTGGCGACCTCGAACGGCGCGCCCGCGCCTGCCAGCACCGCGCGGCGTGCGGCGCTCTTGGAGGCCAGGATCAGCGGCGGCGTCACCCGAGCACCTCCACCTGGCCATGGCCGCCGTGCAGCAGGTTGAGAATCGCCGCGGCCGTCTCCTCGACCGAGCGGCGGGTGACGTCGATCGTCGCCCAGCCGTGGCGCTCGTAGAGACGGCGGGCGTGGATGATCTCCTCCCGGACGGCATCGGAGTCGATGTAGGTCGACTCGCGGTTCTCCTTCAGGGACAGGAGGCGGTTGCGGCGAATCTGGATCAGCCGGTCCGGCGAGATGGTCAGGCCCACCACCAGAGCCTTCTTCAGCTGCAGCAGCTTGTCTGGCACAGGCCGCCCAGGCACCAGGGGCACATTGGCCGCGCGCACGCCACGGTGCGCCAGATAGATGCAGGTCGGCGTCTTGGAGGTGCGCGACACGCCCAGCAGCACGACGTCGGCCTGGTCGAGGTCCTGGCCGCCCTGGCCGTCGTCATGGCCGATCGCATAGTTCAGCGCGTCCATGCGGTTGAAATAATCGTTGTCCAGCCGCAGGTGCGCCCCCACCCGGGTGGTGGTCGACGCGCCCAGGTAACGCGATAGCGCCGAGACCAGCGGATCGAGCGCCGGGATGCACGGCATGTCGAGCTTGCGGCAACCTTCCTCCAAGGCCTGGCGCAGCCTCTCGTCGACGATGGTGTGGAGCACGATGCCGGGCGCTTCCTCGATGTCGCCCAGCGCGCGGTCCAGCTGCCGCTGGGAGCGGACGAGAGCGTAGATGTGCTCGATCGGCAGCACGTTGTCGAAGCGCGCGCAGACGGCGCGCGCCATGGCGTTCAGCGTCTCGCCGGTGGAATCCGAGACGAGATGGATATGGAAGTAGGTGGCCAGCCGGATGGGCGCAGGGGTGGGCACGTGAACGGCCGCTCCGAAAAAAGCCTGGGGACAAATTCTGTGAATCCCTCTTAGCGAACGCGGGCGCGAATGGGGATAGGCCGCGCGCCGGAAGACCGGCTTTCGGCCTGGCATGAATCAGCGGGATGAAAAGCTCTGTTTACCGCTCGTTAATCCACGACCACCGGTAGCGGAGCCAAAACCGGGCGGGACGCTCGACAGGTGGTGCGCAAAAGCTGGAAACCTCCTCCGGGTCCCCTTAAAAGTTAATGAAATCTTAAGCAGAAAAAGAGCTTGGCGGGCGTCCCCGCAATCCACAGGCCCGGGAAAACCCCGGCGACCCGGTCTGCACAAACTGGGGAAAAGGACAGAGGTGTCGCAGGACCGTCATAGTTGTCCACGCCCTCGACAGGCCCTACGTCCTCCTTCCCCAATCCATTTTTAAATTCTTAAGGATTGAAGAGGGCAGGGCGGGCGAGCAGGTCCGTCCGTGGGCTTGAGCCCGGGGCCGCAAAGCGATTTAACCCAGCCGATGACGCCCGCCGCCCACGACTCCACGCCCCGCCTGCTGCGCGCCCTGGCCGGCGAGACGCTGGATCGTCCGCCGGTGTGGTTCATGCGGCAGGCCGGCCGCTCGCTGCCGGAGTATCGGGCGCTGCGGGCGCGTGCGAAGGACTTCATCAGCTTCTGCCATGACCCGGAGATGGCGGCCGAGGCGACGCTGCAGCCCATGCGCCGGTTCGCCTTCGACGCGGCGATCGTCTTCGCGGACATCCTGTTGCTGCCGCGGGCGCTGGGCCAGGACGTCTGGTTCGAGGCCGGCGAAGGGCCGCGGCTCGCGCCCCTGCCGCCGGTCGAGGCCCTGGCCGAGCAGGTCGAGGCCTCCACCGGCCGGCTGGCGGAGGTCGGCGAGACCCTGCGGCGGGTGCGCGCCGAGCTCGAGCCTGAGCGGGGGTTGATCGGTTTCGCCGGCGGGCCGTGGACGGTGGCGACCTATATGATCGAGGGCCGCGGCTCGGACCGCGAGGCGGCGCGCGCCTTCGCCTACGCCCAGCCGGCGCTGCTCGATGCGCTGCTGGAGGTGCTGGTGGAGGCGACCGCGCGCTATCTCGTCATGCAGGCGAAGGCCGGGGCCCAGGCGCTGAAGCTGTTCGAGAGCTGGGCCGAGGGCCTGGCCGAGGATGTATTCGAGCGGGTGGTCGTGCGCCCGCACGCGGCCATCGTCGAGCGGGTCCGCGCGGCAGGCGTGACGGCGCCGTTCATTGGTTTCGCACGCGGCGCCGGAGCCCTGGTCGAGGCCTATGCCGAAGCCGTGCCGGTCGAAGGCGTGGCGCTTGACACCCAGGCCCCGGCGGCCCTGGGCCGTCGGCTGCAGGCCCAGGGCAAGGCGATCCAGGGCGCGCTGGACAACCTGCTCTTGCGCCAGGGCGGCGCGGCGATGGACGCCCGCGTGGAGCAGCTGCTCGCTCAATGGGGGCAGGGGCCCTACATCTTCAATCTGGGCCATGGCGTCCTGCCGGATACGCCGATCGAGCACATCGCCCGCGTCGTCGAAAGGGTGACGGGCAGGCCGGCGCGGGCGGCGGCGTGAAGCTCGCCATCGTCGTCTTTAATCTGGGCGGCCCCGATGGGCCGGCGGCGGTGCGGCCGTTCCTGACCAACCTGTTCCGCGACCCGGCGATCATCGGCCTGCCGGCGATCCTGCGGTATCCGTTAGCGAGCTATATCGCCGGGCGACGGGAGAAGCTCGCTCAGGCCAACTACGACCTGATGGGCGGGGCCTCGCCGCTGCTGGCCGAGACGGAGGCCCAGGCGCGTGCGCTGGAGGCGCAGCTTGTGCGGGACGCGGCGGACGTGGAGACGCGGGTGTTTGTCGCCATGCGCTACTGGCGGCCGTTCGCGGCGGATACCGCGCGGGAGGTGGCGGCCTTCGCGCCGGACGAGATCGTCCTGCTGCCGCTCTATCCGCAGTATTCGACGACCACGACGGCGTCCTCTCTGAAGGATTGGCGCGCAACTTATCGCGGGCCTGGGCGTACGCGCGCGGTCTGTTGCTACCCGACCGCCCAGGGACTGGTGGAGGCGCATGTCGAGGCGATCCGCGCCGTCTGGGAGCAGGCCGGACGGCCGGCGGGCGTGCGACTGCTGTTCTCGGCCCATGGCCTGCCGCAGAAGGTGGTGGATGCCGGCGATCCCTACCGGGCCCAGGTGCAGGCCACGGCCGAGCGGGTCGCCGCCCGCCTGCCGGAGCTCGCCGACTGGACCGTGTGTTTCCAGAGCCGGGTCGGGCCGCTGAAATGGTTGTCGCCGTCCACCGAAGCGGAGATCCGGCGCGCCGGGGCGGAGGGCAAGGGCGTCATTGTGGCGCCGGTGTCCTTCGTCTCCGAGCACGTCGAGACCCTGGTGGAGCTTGACCACGAGTACGCCAGGACTGCGCGCGAGGCGGGCTGTGCGCCCTATCTGCGCGCCCCGGCCCCGGGCGTGCGGGGCCCCTTCGTCGAGGACCTGGCGCATGCGGTGCTGATAGCCCTCGGCCGCGGGTCGGAGACGCGTCCGCACGGCCCATGGCTCTGCCCGGCAGGACTGGCGAAGTGCGGCTGTCATCAGGGGGAGCCGACATGACCGAGTGGCTGGTCGCGCACTACGATCTGCTGCGGGGCCTGCACATCCTGGCGGTGATCGCCTGGATGGCTGGGCTGCTCTACCTGCCGCGGCTGTTCGCCTATCACGCCAACGCCAAGCCGGGCGGGGAGATGGACGAGACCTTCCGGACCATGGAGCGCAAGCTTCTGCGGATCATCATGAACCCAGCCTTCGTCATGGCCTGGACCTTCGGCCTGACGTTGATCTGGGTCGACGCGCATATCCGGGGCTGGGGCTTCCTGCTGCAGCCGTGGATGGTGGTGAAGTTGAGCGGGGTGGTTTTCCTGACCGGGTGGCATCACTATCTCGGGCTTGCGCGCAGGGCGTTCGCCGAGGGCCGCAACCGGCGGTCCAACAGATTCTGGCGGATGGCAAACGAATTGCCCTTCCTGGCGGCCATCGCCATGGTGCTGGCGGTGACCACCGAGTTCGGCAAATAGCCGCGCTTGACGCCATGCACGGGGTGTGGTTCGGATCGCCTTACGCGTCGGCGCTTCGCTAGGCGCGTCCCCGCCTTATCTCCGGTCGCCAGAGCGAGCGCGCCCAGGCCGACCGGCTCCCAAGAGACGAACACATCCGCGCTGAACGCGCACCATAGGTTTTTCGAGGTCGCGGCCGGAGTCCGTCCGGCGCGTCGCCTGAACGAGTCAGATCATGCAAGACGATAATTCTACCCCGCTCGAGGTCCTCGAGCCCCAAGTCGGCCACCCGCAAGCCGGCGCCGCGGAGCTGGAATCTCCCACGGAGACGTCAGACGAGCCGTCCGAGGTGGCCCAGGCGATCGCCGCCATGGGCCTCAGCCGCATGAGCCTGCAGGAGCTGAAGGACAAGTCGCCCGCCGACCTGCTCGCCTTCGCCGAGACGCTGGAGATCGAGAACGCGAACTCGATGCGCAAGCAGGACATGATGTTCGCGATCCTCAAGACGCTGGCCGAAGAGGGCGTGGAGATCTCCGGCTCGGGCACCCTGGAAGTGGTGCAGGACGGCTTCGGCTTCCTGCGCTCGCCCGAGGCCAACTACCTGCCGGGCCCCGATGACATCTATGTCAGCCCCTCGCAGATCCGGAAGTTCGGCCTGCGCACCGGGGATTCCGTCGACGGCGCGGTGCGGGCCCCGCGGGAGGGCGAGCGTTACTTCGCCCTGGTCAAGGTCGACCAGATCAACTTCGAGGCGCCGGAGAACGTCCGGCACAAGGTGCTGTTCGACAACCTGACACCGCTCTACCCGGACGAACGGCTGCGGATGGAGATCGACGATCCCACCCTGAAGGACCGCTCCGGCCGGGTGATCGACATCGTCGCCCCGCTGGGCAAGGGCCAGCGCTGCCTGATCGTCGCGCCGCCGCGGGTCGGCAAGACGGTGATGCTGCAGAACATCGCCAAGTCGATCGAGAAGAACCACCCCGAGAGCTACCTGATCGTGCTCTTGATCGACGAGCGGCCGGAAGAAGTCACCGACATGCAGCGGACGGTGAAGGGCGAGGTGATCTCCTCGACTTTCGACGAGCCGGCGACGCGTCACGTGCAGGTGGCGGAGATGGTGATCGAGAAGGCCAAGCGCCTGGTCGAGCACAAGCGCGACGTGGTGATCCTGCTGGACTCGGTGACGCGTCTTGGGCGCGCCTACAACACCGTGGTGCCGTCGTCGGGCAAGGTGCTGACGGGCGGTGTCGACGCCAACGCCCTGCAGCGGCCGAAGCGCTTTTTCGGCGCGGCCCGGAACATCGAGGAGGGCGGCTCGCTGACGATCATCGCCACCGCCCTGATCGACACCGGCAGCCGGATGGACGAAGTCATCTTCGAAGAGTTCAAGGGCACCGGTAACTCGGAAATCATCCTGGACCGCAAGGTGGCGGACAAGCGCATCTTCCCGGCCATCGACGTGCTGAAATCGGGCACCCGGAAGGAAGAGCTGATCACGCCGCGCGACCAGCTGCAGAAGACCTACATCCTGCGGAGGATCCTCAATCCGATGGGAGCGCAGGACGCCATCGAGTTCCTGCTCGACAAGCTGCGGCAATCGAAGAACAACGAAGACTTCTTCCAGTCGATGAACACCTGAGAAAAGGCCGCGACCCGGGATCTGGTTCGCGGCCTTGTTGTTTGCTCGCGGAGGTGGAGCCGGGCTCCCGAGGGCCCGCGATGGTGTTTCACGTGAAACACTGCCGTCGGGTTTCTCCGTCGCGGACCTCAGCCCGGGATGAGCAGGGTGGCGCCGATGGTCGCTCGGCCCGCGAGCGCCGCGTGGGCCTTGCGGGCCTCGGCCAAGGGGAAGGTCTGGCCGATCTCGACGGTCAGCTTTCCGGAGCGGACCATGTCGAAGACCGCAGTTGCGCTGGCGTCCAGCTCCGGCGTGGTGGCGATATAGTCCGCCAGGCCTGGCCGCGTGAAGTAGAGCGAGCCGGCCCGGGCCAGGCGCTGGGCCTCGATCGGCGGGAGCGGTCCCGAGGCATTGCCGAAGCTGACGAACATTCCGCGCCGTGCGAGGCTGCCGAGCGTGCCGTCGAACGTGTCCTTGCCGACGGAATCATAGGCCACAGGCACGCCCTCGTCCGCGGTGATCCGCCGGACTTCTGCGGCGACATCGACGTCGCGGTACAACAGCACATGATCCGCGCCCAGGGCGCGCGCCCGCTCGGCATTGGCCTCGCTGCCGACCGTGGCGATCACCGTCGCGCCGATCGCCTTGGCCCATTGCGTCAGCAGCTGCCCGACGCCGCCCGCCGCGGCGTGGATCAGCACGGCCTGGCCAGCTTTCAGCGGATAGGCCCGCCGCACCAGGAACTCGACGGTCATGCCCTTCAGCAGCACGGCCGCGGCAGTCCGCGCGTCGACGCCCTCGGGGACGTGCACGGCGCGCTCGGCGGAAACGGCCTTGTATTCCGCATAGGCGCCGAGCGAGCCCATGGCGTAGGCCGCGCGGTCGCCGACCGCGAAGCGGCTGACGCCATCCCCGACCGCCTCAACGATGCCGGCGCCTTCCTGGCCGATGCCGGACGGCAGCTGCGGCACGGGATAGAGCCCGGTGCGGTGGTAGGTGTCGATGAAGTTGACCCCGACCGCCTCCTGGCGGATCAGGATCTGGCCGGGGGCGGGCTGGGGCGTCTCGACCTCCTGGAGCTCGAGCACCTCGGGTCCGCCGGTGCGGGCGAACCGGATCGCACGCATCAGACCAGGTTCCGTCGGAAGAAGTCGAGGGAGCGCTGGCCGGCGAGCATCGCCGCTGCAGCGTCGTAATGCTGGCCGCCGGTCCGGGCGAAGCCATGGTCGCAGCCTGGGTAGGTGTAGATCTCGACGCGCGGATCGGATTGCAGCGCCCCGATGATACTGGCCTGGGCCTCCTTCGGCACGAAGCCGTCCTGCTCGGCGATGTGCATCAGGAGCGGGCGCTTCAGATTCGCCGCCTCGCCAAGCCGGCTGTCGATGCCCACGCCGTAATAGGAGACCGAGGCGTCCACGTCGGTGCGGCAGGCGGTGAGATAGGCAAGGAGGCCGCCCAGGCAGAAGCCGACGGCGCCGACCTTGCCGCTAGAGCCCGGGTCCTCGCGTATGGCGCTGATCGTCGCCTGGATATCCTTCACCCCGCTCTCGGGGTCGAAGGCGTTGAACAGGCCGAAGGCGCGCTGCCACTCCGCCTCGCTCTGGTCAGTGAGCTGGATGCCGGGCTCGATGCGCCAGAACAGGTCCGGGCAGATGGCGAGGAAGCCCTGGGACGCCAGGCCGTCGGTGATCTCCCGCATCACCTGATTGACCCCGAAGATCTCCTGGATCACGACGACCGCGGCCGAGGGCGTCTGAGCCGGCCGTGCGACATAGGCCGAAAAGGATCCGTCCGACGTGGTGATGGTGGTCTGTTCGCCCATGGGGAGCTCTCCCGTTCCAGTTGCCGCCAAAGCTACTAGCGCGAGGCGCCCCGGGCCGGCCATAAGGAAGTGGAAGGAGCGCACCCGCATGAAGATGACCATCGAGGTGGACTGCACGCCCGAGGAAGCTCGCCGCTTCCTGGGCCTGCCGGATGTGAGCGCGTTGAACGAGCACCTGATGGCGGAGATGCGCAAACGCATCGACTCCAACATGACGATGCTGTCCAGCGAGGAGCTGGTGAAGAACTGGATGGCCTTCGGGGCCGGCGCCCAGGAGCAGTTTCGCAAGCTGATGGAGGCCGGCATCGGTGCGGCTTCGCAGAGCATGGGCGCGCCGTCGACGCGCAAATGAACGACACCATATTCGCGCCGGCGACCGCAGCGGGCCGCGCGGCGGTGGCGGTCGTGCGGCTGAGCGGGCCGAAGACGGCGAGCGCAATCCGGGCCCTGGCCGGCGAGCTTCCGCCGCCGCGGCGGGCGAGCGTCCGGCGGCTGTTTGCGCCCGACGGCGCCGCGCTCGACCAGGGCCTTGTGCTCTGGTTTCCGGCGCCGCGCAGCTACACGGGAGAGGATGCGGCGGAGCTCCAGGTGCACGGCGGCCGCGCCGTGCTCGGCGCCTTGGTGCAGGCGCTGGACGGCCTGGGGCTGCGGCTCGCGGACCCGGGGGAGTTCACCCGGCGCGCCTTCGAAAACGGCAAGCTCGACCTCGCTCAGGCGGAGGCGGTGGCCGATCTGGTCGACGCCGAGACGGAAGCCCAGCGCCGTCAGGCGCTCGCCCAGCTGGACGGGCGCTTGTCCGAGGCCCAGGCGCGTTGGCGTGAGGCGTTGATCGAAGCGCTCGCCCTGCTTGAAGCCGCGGTCGACTTTCCGGACGAAGAGCTTCCGGCTGATGTGGCCGCACGGGCGCGGCCCATCCTGGAAAAGCTGGCGTCGGAGCTCGACGCCGCGGCGAGGGATGCGACGCGGGGCGAGCGCATCCGCGAGGGTTTCCGCATCGCCCTGATCGGCGCGCCCAACGCCGGCAAGAGCACGCTGCTCAACGCCCTGGCCCGGCGGGACGCGGCGATCGTCACGCATATTCCCGGCACGACGCGCGACGTCATCGAGGTCCCGCTGCAGCTCGGCGGCTACAAGGCCATCGTCGCCGACACGGCGGGGCTGCGCGACACCACCGACCTGGTCGAGGCGGAGGGTGTTCGCCGGGCGTCGGCCTGGGCGCGGACCGCCGACCTGCGGGTGTGGCTGGTCGACGGGACGGCGCCGCCGCCGGTCGCCGCGCCCGAGGTCCTGCGGCCGGAGGACCTGGTCCTGCTGACCAAGCGGGACCTGAGCCGGGGGAGGGAAGACCAGCCGGGGACGCCGTTCACGACGCGGAGTCCGAACGACGTGGCGTGGCTGGAGCGCACCCTGACGGAGCGGGTCGTGGAGGCGCTCGCCGGGACGGACAATCCGACGGCGACGCGGATCCGGCACGGTCGTCTGCTGGACGAAGCGGCGAACCGGCTGCGCCGGGCGAGCGCCGAGGAAGACGCGCTGGAGCTTGCCGCGGAAGATGTTCGTCTGGCCGCGCGGGCGCTCGACCGTATTACCGGCCGGGTGGACCCGGAGGTAGTGCTTGGGAAGATCTTTTCTTCGTTTTGCATCGGCAAGTGAAGACGTTTCGGCCATCTATGTTTCACGTGAAACTAAGCTTGAGATACTGGCGTTATCCATCTGCAGATGTTTCACGTGAAACATCGCCGCGCGCCGGCAGGTGAAATCCCGCTAGGGATCGGCTATATGGAGCCCGCGCGCCCCCGTCCGTCGGGGGCGTCTGTGCTTGGAGCCGAATGGCATTGCGCTGGGACGTGATCATCATCGGAGGCGGCCACGCCGGCTGCGAGGCCGCGGCCGCATCCGCGCGCTTCGGCGCGCGCACACTGTTGCTCACCCACAAGCTCGACACCATCGGTGAGATGAGCTGCAATCCGGCGATCGGCGGTCTCGGCAAGGGTCATCTCGTCCGGGAGATCGACGCCCTCGACGGTGTCATGGGTCGGCTCGCCGACCGGGCAGGCATCCAGTTCCGGCTGCTGAACCGGTCGAAGGGCGCCGCCGTGCGCGGGCCGCGGTCGCAAATCGACCGTCGGCTTTATCGCGAGGCGATGCAGGCGGAGCTTGCCGCCACGCCCAATCTTTCGGTCAAGGCCGAGGCGGTCGAGGACCTGATCCTGGCCGACGGCCGGGTCGCCGGCGTGCTCGGCTCCTCGGGAGAACGCTACGCGGCGGGCCGCGTGGTGCTGACCACCGGCACCTTCCTCAAAGGGGTGATCCATCGCGGCGAGGAGCGGATCCCCGCCGGCCGGGTGGGCGACGCGCCGGCGATCGGCCTATCGGACCGGCTCTATGCGCTGGGGTTGCGGATGGGACGGCTGAAGACCGGCACGCCGGCGCGGCTGGACGGGACGACGATCGCCTGGGAGCGGCTGGAGATGCAGGCCGCGGACGCGGAGCCGGTTCCCTTTTCCTTTCTGACCAAGGCGATCACCACGCCCCAGATCGCTTGCGGCGTCACCTACACCACCGCGGAAACCCATCGGATCATCGCCGAGCGCCTGACGGAATCGGCGGTCTACGGCGGCCGTTTGACGGGTCGGGGGCCGCGCTATTGTCCCTCGATCGAGGACAAGGTGGTGCGCTTCGCCGACAAGACCAGCCACCAGATCTTCCTCGAGCCGGAAGGCCTCGACGACGACACCGTCTATCCGAATGGAATTTCGACCTCGGTCTCTGCGGAGACCCAGGATCTCTTCCTCCGCACCATCCCCGGTCTGGAGCAGGTGCGGGTCAAGCGCCACGGCTATGCGATCGAATACGACTACGTCGATCCGCGCGAGCTCTATCCGACGCTGGAAGCCAAGGCGCTGCCGGGCCTCTACCTCGCCGGCCAGATCAACGGCACGACCGGCTATGAGGAGGCGGCGGCGCAGGGGCTGGTCGCCGGCCTGAACGCCGCCCGCGCCGCCTCCGGCGCCAAGGCCGTGCAGTTCGCCCGGGACGAGGCCTATATCGGCGTGCTGCTCGACGACCTCGTCACCCGCGGTGTCACCGAGCCCTATCGCATGTTCACCAGCCGGGCGGAGTTCCGGTTGACGTTGCGCGCGGACAACGCCGACCAGCGGCTGACCGCCCGCGGCGTCGAGCTCGGCGTGGTCGGGACGGAGCGGGGGAGGGCGTTCGGCGAAAAGGCTGCGGCGCTCGCCACCGCCCGCGCTCAGGCGCGCGACCTGACCCTGACCCCAGCCGAGGCGGCGCGCGCCGGCCTGCCGGTCAAGGCCGACGGCCAGCGCCGCGACCTGCTGCAGCTGCTGGCCTATCCGTCGATCGGGTTCGACGAGCTGACGCAGATCTGGCCGCAGATCTCGTCTTGGCCGCCGGCGGTGCGCGAGCAGCTGGAGATCGACGCCGCCTACGCCGGCTATCTCGACCGCCAGGCCGCCGACGCCGCGGCCTTTCGCAAGGACGAGGACCTGCGCCTGCCGGCCGAGCTCGACTATGCGGCCGTCGGCGGACTCTCGAACGAGGTCCGGGAGAAGCTCCTGGCGGTTCGGCCGCTGACCCTGGGCCAGGCGGCGCGGATCGAAGGGGTCACGCCGGGCGCCCTGACCGCCCTGCTCGCCCATGTCCGCCGTCGCGCGGCTTGAGGCCCTCCGCCGATGCAGGTGACCGACGCCGAGAGCTTCGCGCGCGCCGCCGCCGCCAGCCCGCGGCAGATGGCCGACCTCGAGCGGTTCCGCGAGCTGCTGGCCGACTGGAATGGGAAGATGAATCTCGTCGGTCCCGCGACCCTCGACGTCTTCTGGAACCGGCACGCCTGGGATTCCGCCCAGCTGCTGCTGCTGGCCCCCGAGGCCAAGGTCTGGGCTGACCTCGGCGCCGGCGCGGGCCTGCCGGGACTGGTGCTGGCGATCCTCGGCAAGGGGCGCCCCGGCTTCCACGCCCACCTCGTCGAGAGCATGGCCAAGCGCTGCCGTTTCCTCTCCGAGGTGGTGGGCGAGCTCGACCTTCCGGCGACGGTGCACAACGCGCGTGCGGAAAACCTGCAGCTAGCTGTGGACATCGTCACGGCGCGAGCTTGTGCGCCGCTCGTCCGCCTGCTCGGGTATGCTCGGCCATACCTCAAGGCCGGTGCGCTCGGTCTGTTCCTGAAGGGACAAGATGTAGCGACTGAGCTGGAGGAGGCGTCTAGATCTTGGGAATTCGAGGCGGATACGCTACCTTCGCTGAGTGATCCCAGAGGCCAGGTCGTACGCGTGAGGAGACTGGGTCGTGCCCGAAAAGTCTGACCGCCCGATGCGCGTGCTCGCGGTCGCCAACCAGAAGGGCGGCGTGGGCAAGACCACGACCGCGATCAACCTCGGCACGGCGCTGGCGGCGGTCGGCGAGAAGGTGCTGCTGATCGACTCCGATCCGCAGGGCAACGCCTCGACCGGTCTGGGCGTCGGCCGGGCGCTGCGCAAGAGCACGCTCTACGACGTGCTCATGGGCGAGAAGCCGATCCTGGAAGCGGCGGTGAAGACCGACCTGCCCGGGCTCGACCTCATCCCGGCGGATCCTGATCTCTCCGGCGTCGAGCTGGAGCTTGGCCACCAGGCCCGGCGCTCCTTCAAGCTGCGCGACGCCCTCGAACCGATCCGCGCAGCGCGAGCCTACACCTACGTCCTGATCGACTGCCCGCCGTCGCTCAACCTGTTGACGGTCAACGCCATGGCCGCCGCCGATGCGGTGCTGGTGCCATTGCAGTGCGAGTTCTTCGCCCTCGAAGGGCTGTCGCAGCTGATGCGCACCGTCGACCTGGTGCGCGGCAGCCTCAATCCGAAGCTGGAGATCCAGGGGGTCGTGCTGACCATGTACGATCGCCGCAACAGCCTCTCCGAGCAGGTGGCGAGCGATGTGCGCGGCCACTTCGGCGAGACGGTCTATGAGACGGTGATCCCGCGCAACGTCCGCGTCTCCGAGGCGCCGTCGTTCGGCAAGCCCGCCCTGGTCTACGACCTGAAGTGCTCGGGCAGTCAAGCCTATCTGAAGCTCGCCCGCGAGGTGGTGCTGCGCGAGCGCGCGCGTCGCCAGAAGATCGCGGCCGGCGCCGCCTGAGGAGTATGGAATGATGGCCGTCGAAAGCCGCAGAGGACTGGGGCGCGGGCTGTCGGCCCTGTTGGGCGAAGCCGATGCGCAAGCCGTCGGCGCCGACATGCGGCCCGGCGAGGCGTCGCGTCAAACGCTCGATGGCGCGCGCGAGATCCCGATCGAGCTGATCCACCGCAACCCCAATCAGCCCCGCCAGCACTTCGCGGAAGCCGAGATCGCCGAGCTCGAGGATTCGATCCGCGTCTCGGGCGTGCTTCAGCCGATCCTGGTGCGGCCATCGCCGCGGACGCCGGGCGAGTTCGAGATCATCGCCGGCGAACGACGCTGGCGCGCCGCCCAGCGGGCGGGCGTCACCGCCATGCCCGCCCTGGTGCGGGAGATGAGCGACGACCGCGCCTACGAGATCGCGGTCATCGAGAACGTCCAGCGCGAAGACCTCAACGCGATGGAGGAGGCGCGCGCCTACGAGAACCTGATGAGCCGCATGGGCTACACCCAGGAGCTCGCGGCCAAGGCGGTGGGCAAGAGCCGCAGCCATGTGGCCAACACGCTTCGCCTGCTGCAACTGCCGACGCCGGTGCAGGAGCACGTGCTGCACGGCCGCCTGTCGGCGGGGCACGCGCGGGCGATCCTGGCCAGCGACGACCAGGAGACTGTCGCCGATCAGGTGGTGGCCAAGGGGCTTTCGGTGCGCGACACCGAGGCCCTGGTGCGCGCCAAGGCGACGGGGCCGAGGAAGACGTCCGGTCCGCGCCGTCCGGCGAAGGACGCCGACACCACGGCGCTGGAGTCGGATCTGGAAGACGCGCTCGGCATGGGCGTCGACATCGCCGACCGCGGCGGCGCGGGCGAGGTCAGGATCCGCTACGCCAGCCTGGAACAGCTCGATGAGATCTGCCGGCGGCTGACGCGGCGGTAGCTCAACCGAACAAATTGCCCTGGGCGGCGGCCTTGGCGCCCTCGATGGCCAGCAGCCGAAGCTTGGTCGCCGCGCCGCCGGGCGCCGAGAAGCCGCCGAGCTTGCCGCCCGCGGCCGTGACCCGATGGCATGGCACCACGATCGGCCACGGATTCTGGCCCAGCGCCGCGCCGACCTGGCGCGCCAGGCGCTTGTCGCCGAGCCGCTCGGCGACCTCGCCATAGGTCAGGGTCTCCCCAGGCGGAATGGCGCGGGCGATCTCATAGACGCGGGCGTGGAATTCCGGCGTGCGGGAGAGGTCGAGGGCGGTGTCGGCGAAATCCGGCCGGCCGCCGGCCAGCAGCTCGCGGATGTTCGCGATGACGGCGGCGACCGAGGGCTGCGGTTGGCCTTCGGTCGCCTCGGGCTGGCGACGCCGGATGGACGCGCGGATCTTCGCGGGATCGGGCGCGGGCAGCCAGACACCGACCAGGCCCGCCTGGGTCCAGGCGAGGCCGGCCCAGCCGAGCGAGGTTTCGAACAGGGTGCACTGGGTCATGACGCGGAGATAACGCGGGCGATGCCGGATCGCTGGCGGTTATCGGACCTGCAAGCGGCCGACGCCTTCAGAAGTCGACGGCGATGCCCTTGCGCTCCCAGTCGCCGAAGCGAGTGGGCTCGGGGCCGCGCGGGCCTCCCTGTTCGTCAGTCTCGGTCTGGGCCGCAGCCTCCGCCCGGCGGCGAGCTTCGGCTTCCTCCAGCGCACGGCGGGCCGCGGGCGTCAGCGCCTTCCCGGGCGCGGCGTTCGGCGGGATGTCGTCCATGGTCTTCATCTAGGGCCTGCCACGCCGGAAGGCCAGTCTTCGCGAACGGGGTGGATCGGTGTGGCTCGCCGGCCATATCGTCGTCTCGCTGACCCTTTCGGCGATCCGCCGGCAAAGATAGGCGGTTCGCCCGCTCTCGCCCGAGCCAAAGCGCCAAAGCCCTTGCGCCGGCGGCTGCGAGCGGGCAGGGCGCCGGCGTGAACGATGCAGACCAGCCAGACGCCGCCGGCCTCCCGGCCCGGGCGGCCGCCCTCGACCTCCTGACCGCGGCCCTGTCGCGCCGCGCCGGCATGGAGGAGGGGCTGGCGCATCCGGCGCTTGCGGCGCTGGCCCCGCGCGACCGGGCGTTCGCCCGCGCGTTGGTGTTGGCGACGCTGCGCCGGCTGGGGCCCATCGACCAGGCGCTGCAGGCTCGGCTGAAGAAGCCGCCGCCGGACCGCGTCGTGCAGATCCTCCGCCTCGGCGCCGCCCAGCTGTTCGCGCTCGGCACGCCCGCCCACGCTGCGGTCTCCAGCGCCGTCGACCTGGCCCAGGCTCACGGCCAGAGCCGGCCCTTCAAGGGCCTGGTCAACGCCGTGCTGCGCGGCCTGGTTCGCGAGCCGCCGGGGCTGGACGATCCGGCGAGCCTGGCTCCGCCCTGGCTGTTCGCCCGCTGGGGATCGGCCTTCGGTCCGGAAGCCGCCGCCGCAATCGCCGCCCTGCTCGCCGCGGAGCCGGCGACCGACCTGACGCCGAAAAACCCGGCTGGGGCC
>CBJNAS010000039.1:0-16321 GCA_966434565.1 uncultured Phenylobacterium sp. | reverse complement strand
GTCTGAGGGACGACCGCCTCCCTTTCGAAGGGGCCGGCCCGTTACCCCATCTAGCCGATCCGCCGCCACCAGGAGCGCGTCATGCAAGGTGATCCCGCCATCGTCGCCCGGCTGAACGAGGTGCTGACCAACGAGCTGACGGCGGTCAACCAGTACTTCCTGCACGCGCGCATGCTGCAGAACTGGGGCCTGCGCGCGCTCGGCAAGATCATCTACGACGAGTCCATCGGCGAGATGAAACACGCCGACAAGCTGATCAAACGCATCCTCTTCCTCGACGGCCTGCCCAACCTGCAGGACCTGCGCAAGCTGGCGATCGGCGAGACGGTGGCCGAGGCGCTGACCGCGGATCTCAAGCTGGAGACCGATGGGCGGGTGACGTTGGTCGCCGGGATCGCCCAGTGCGAGACGGCCCAGGACTACGTCAGCCGCGAGATCCTCGAGGATATCCTGCAGGACACCGAGGAGCACATCGACTTCCTCGAGACCCAGCTGAAGCTGCTGGCCAGCCTCGGCGAGGCCAACTACCTGCAGACCGCCGCCGGCGAGCTGGAAGGATAGGGCTGGCCTGGGCGGGGACCGCTTCCCATCTCAGCGGGGATTGGAGGCCCATCATGCGCGCCGTCCGCCTCGCCCTCGTGCTTTCGATTCTTGCCGCGCCCGCCCTGGCCCAGCCCGACGCCGTGGCCCAGGCGCTCGCGCGGCGGCAGGCCATCGACCGCTTCCAGGTCGACCAGCTGCGCATGCAGCAGGACCTCGCCGCGCGCCAGGCGGTGATCCAGCGGAACGACCTCTCCTACCTGGAGCATCAGCTGCGCACCCAGCAGACCCTGAGCGCGGTGCAGGCGCAGAGCCAGTCGCCGCAGATCCCCCCGCCGCCCGCCGGCGGCGCCCCGCGCAGCATCGACGTGAGTGGGCTGGCCTCGATCCCCGACGCGGCGTTGGCAGAGTCGAACGAGAAGGTGAGGGCGGCGGCCGGGAATGCGCCGTGAGCGTGGGCGGAGCCCCCGGGGCCAGGCCGCGTTATCTGCTCGCGCGGTGAGGAGAGACCATGGAGTGGGAAGGCGGGCGCCGGTCCGGTGACATCGAGGACCGCAGGGGGCTGGGCCCGGTGGGCGTCGGCGGGCTGGGCGTGGGCGGCGTGGTGCTCGCGCTGATCGGCTATTTCGTCTTCGGCATCAGCCCGCAGTCCACGCTCGATGCGCTGAACGGCGCCGGCCAGCCGGCCGCGGTCGAGCAGCAGCAGGGCGTCCGCGGGCCGGTCGCCGACCGGGCCGGCCAGTTCGTCGACGTGGTCTCGACCAATGTGAACGACGTCTGGAGCCGGACCTTCCGTCAGGAGGGCCAGGCCTATCGGCCGCCGCGTGCGGTGGTGCTCTACACCCAGGCGACCGGCACCGGCTGCGGCCTGGGCCAGACCGCCATGGGGCCGTTCTATTGCCCGAACGACGACAAGGTCTACCTGGACCTCGCCTTCTGGCAGGAGCTGGAGGGCCGCTTCGGCGCGACCGGGGACGCCGCCAAGGCCTATGTGATCGCCCACGAGATGGGCCACCACGTCCAGCACCTGCTGGGCGCGGACGAACAGGCCCGCGCGATGGGCGCCCGCGGGGCCGAGAGCGGCTCGGTGCGGCTGGAGCTGCAGGCCGACTGCTACGCCGGCGTCTGGGCGGCGCACGCCGCCGAGGTTTCGAACGGCAAGGTGTCGCTGGATCCGTCGGACATCGAGGACGGCCTGCGCGCCGCCGCCGCGGTGGGCGACGACACCCTGCAGGCGCAGGCGACCGGCCGGGTGGCGCCGGACAGCTTCACCCACGGGACCTCGGCCCAGCGCACCCACTGGTTCCGCCGCGGCGCGCAGAGCGGCGATCCCTCCGTCTGCGACACCTTCGCCGCGGACCGGCTGTAGCGGCTACGGCCGCAGCCTGTCCGGCAGGGCCGACACCTCGTTCGCGGTCAGCCGGGTCATCGACTGCACGATGCAAGGCGTGGCCATCCCGCCCGAGCCCATGTGGCGGATCGAGATGTCCAGGTCGATCGCGCGGCAGGCGTAGGGCACGCCGGGCGGCTCACGCATCACGATCGGATCGTCCGAGCTCGCCGCCGCCAGGCAGGAGCCCGCCATCGCCAGGCGCCAGACACCGCCCTCGCGGGTGCGGACGTACATGGTGTGGTCGTCGCCGATCTGGTGGTTGGTGATGTCCGAGGTGCGGAAGCAGTTGTCGTCCATCGGCGCGGCGACCACCGCGGAGGCCGGCGCGCCGGGGACGACGGCGACAACGGCGGCGCCGGCCTGCGGCGCCGGGATGACGGCGGCCACGGGCGGCGGGGGCGTGACATATTCCTCGGTGCAGCCGGCCAGCAGGCCCGCCGCGCCGATCGAAGCAATGAGGGCCAACTTCATGGGTTTCCTCCTGTGGGTGCTAAACCTTGCGCGGCTCTGCTCGTTCCGGCCGGCGGCGGGCCCGCTCGACGTGGGTCCGAAATCGCTGGCCTTCGAACCGGGAGCAGCCTAACGTGCTGGCCTTCCTCGGGGGGCCGCGCGCGGGCGGCTGAGAGGCGGGCGAGCCCGCGACCCGTCGAACCTGATCCGGGTCATGCCGGCGAAGGGAAGGAACGCTTTCCGACCTCGCCGCCGACCCGCCTGGAGCTGAATCGAGGGCGCGCGCCATGAACAAGCACACCGGCAGCCTGGAAGCGGCCGCCATCCCAACCGGCGAGCGCCCGGGGTCGAGGAAGGTCTACCAGCCCGGCGTGCTGTGGCCCGATATCCGCGTGCCGTTCCGCGAGGTGGCCGTCCACCCCAGCGCCGGCGAGCCCGCGCTCACCCTCTACGACGCCTCCGGCCCCTACACCGACCCGTCGGCCGCGATCGACATCGACAAGGGCCTGCCGCGCACCCGCGAGCCCTGGGTCGTCTCCCGCGGCGACGTGGAGATCGTGGAAAATCCGCGCGAGGTGAAGCCGGAGGACAACGGCTTCGCCAAGGGCGAGGGGCTGGCCCCGCAGTTCACCGCTCCGCGCCGGGTCTACCGCGCCAAGGCCGGCGCGGCCGTGACCCAGCTGGAGTACGCCCGCCGCGGCGTCGTCACGCCGGAGATGGAATACGTCGCCATCCGCGAGAACCTGCGCCGCCAGGCCGGCGACGCCTTCATCAAGGACGGCGAGAGCTTCGGCGCCGAGATCCCGGACTTCTGCACGCCACAGTTCGTGCGCGACGAGGTGGCCCGCGGCCGCGCCATCATCCCGGCCAACATCAATCACACCGAGCTCGAGCCGATGGCGATCGGCCGCAACTTCCTGGTCAAGGTCAACGCCAACATCGGCAATTCCGCGGTGCTCTCCACCGTGGCCGACGAGGTCGACAAGATGGTCTGGTCGATCCGCTGGGGCGCCGACACCGTCATGGACCTGTCGACCGGGCGCAACATCCACAACATCCGCGACTGGATCGTCCGCAACAGCCCCGTGCCGATCGGCACGGTGCCGATCTACCAGGCGCTGGAGAAGGTGGGCGGGATCGCCGAGGACCTGAACTGGGAGGTGTTCCGCGACACCCTGATCGAGCAGGCCGAGCAGGGCGTGGACTACTTCACCATTCATGCGGGCGTCAGGTTGCCGTTCATCCCGCTGACCGCGAAGCGGGTCACCGGCATCGTCAGCCGCGGCGGCTCGATCATGGCCAAGTGGTGCCTGGCGCACCACAAGGAGAACTTCCTCCACGAGCGGTTCGAAGAGATCTGCGAGATCATGCGGGCCTATGACGTCAGCTTCAGCCTCGGCGACGGCCTGCGCCCCGGCTCGATCGCCGACGCCAACGACGAGGCCCAGTTCGCCGAGCTGCGCACCCTGGGCGAGCTGACCAAGGTCGCCTGGAAGCACGGCGTGCAGGTGATGATCGAGGGCCCCGGCCATGTGCCGATGCACAAGATCAAGGCCAACATGGACGAGCAGCTGAAGCACTGCCACGAGGCGCCGTTCTATACCCTGGGCCCGCTCACCACAGACGTGGCGCCGGGTTACGACCACATCACCTCGGCGATCGGTGCGGCGATGATCGGCTGGTTCGGCACCGCCATGCTCTGCTACGTCACGCCCAAGGAGCACCTGGGCCTGCCGGACCGCCAGGACGTCAAGGACGGGGTGATCGCCTATAAGATCGCCGCCCACGCCGCGGACCTGGCTAAGGGCCATCCCACCGCGCGCGCCTGGGACGATGCGCTCTCCCGCGCCCGCTTCGAGTTCCGCTGGGAGGACCAGTTCAACCTGGGCCTCGATCCGGAGACCGCGCGCGAGTACCACGACGAGACCTTGCCGAAGGAGGCGATGAAGACCGCCCACTTCTGCTCGATGTGCGGCCCGAAGTTCTGCTCGATGAAGATCAGCCAGGACATCCGCGACGCCGCCAGGTCGCAGAACGACGTGTCCCAGAGCGAGGTGTCCCAGAAGGAGTCCGGCGTGGACGCCGGCCTGGACGAGATGGCGCGCCGGTTCCGCGAGTCCGGCGGGGAGATCCTGGTTCCGGTGAAGGCGCCCGGCTGACGGCGGCGCGGCCGCCTGTGCAAGATCGCCGATGTTGCGGTGCGGGACGGGGCTCGACCTCGCCTCGCCTGTTGGCGGCGATTAGTCGCAATCTTAACACTGCTTGCATTCCTTAAAAAAATTTACACCGGGTCGATCTTATTTTCGCGTCCGCAGCCCGCCGGCCGACGCGCAGGAGGGGAAGGAAAGAATTGCAAAGGGTAATGAGGATGAAGCTTCGTCTTACCGCCGCGGTCGCGGCTCTGGCCGTTAGCGCGCTCGCCACCAGCGCCATGGCGGAACCGGTGGTCGCCAAGCTGGCGGCGCCGACCCAAGGCGCGGTCAAGCCGGTCGCCGGCGACGCCGTGTTCGAGTGCCTGGGCGATGTCTGCGCCGCGCGTTCGCCAGCGTCCGACACCGCGAGCGTGCGCGGCTGCAGGGAGCTGGTCCGTCAGGTCGGCGCCGTCAGCGCCTTCGGCCAGAGCGCCCGGCAGCTCTCGGCCGAGCAGCTGACCGAGTGCAACCACTCCGCGCGCAAGTAGGCCGACAGGGCGGGCCGTCTAGCGCGGCCCGCTCGCATCAGTTCCGGGAAGGCGGATCACGGCTCACGCTCACCATCCGAACGCTCTCGGCCCAGATCTCCACCGCGTGGAAACAGCTTAACCGGTGCTCGGCGACTTTGCGAAGGCTGTCGAGGTCATATCCTTCGATCGGTTCGGAGTGCACGACTTCGCTGCTCGCGCTCAGCCCGAACAGGATTGCCGATGGGACCCCCTTCAGGGCTGACGTGCAGTCTGCTTCAGTCACGGCGTTATCCTAACAGTGTTAGGCAAGGCGAACTGTAGCCCTGTGGACAAAATCGGTGCGGCAAGCCGCCTCACTTTTGCCTTCGCGGGATGTCCCCCGCGGGTTCTCTCCCCACGACCGTGGGGAAGCTGAAGGGTTATCAGACCGCGCTGTGCATGTACGGGGCGGCGTCGGCGAACACCGCGGTCTCGCTGATCACGGCCTCGTCGAGCATGCGCTTGAACTCTGGAAAGGCCGGGTCGGCCGCCAAGGCCTTCAGGGCGCGGTCGTAGTGCTGGAAGTCGTCCAGCTCCCAGACGTCGATGACATTGCCGAGCCGGCCTGTGCGTTGCACGAAGGCGCCCCGCAACCGCCAGCCCGCCCGCTCCAGGAACGGCGTGGCGATCGTGCCCATGCCCTCCATGAACCGGGCGAGTTGGGCGGCGTGGATCTCCAAGGTCACATGCAGATAGACGGACATGGGGCTCCTCCTAGCGCTCAGCCGGGCCGAGGATGGCGTCGATCGCCCGGTGGGTGTTCTGCAGCGCCAGCTCGTTGCGCCCGAAGACGAGCTCGAAGCCCGGCGGCGCGTGCTGGAGGTTCCGCTGCCCCTGCCTGGAGACGCTGTAGTCCTCGGTGCTCACCACCTGGACGATGTAGTCGTGGGCCTGGGCGAAGGCTTCGTCCGGGGTCTCCGCCGGGGCGTCGGCGCCGCGGTACGACGAGAGCAGGGTGAAGCACTTGCCGACGCTCTCGCCGGGATAGAGGCGATACATGCCGATCATGCCGCCGCCGTCCGGCATGGGCGCGCCGTAGACGATGCTGTTCGGGAAGATGAAGTGGCTGCCGCCGTAGGGCAGGGTGGGCCACTGCGCCTCGTCCTTCCCGACGCAATCCTGGTAGCCCTTGTTGGTGAAGAACACCCGGTAGTGCGGCCCCATGGTGTCGCAGAGGGCGACATTGCCGACGGACTCGACGCCGAAGGTCGTCGTGTGCAGGGCCTGGAAGTGGTAGGCCTCGCCGTAGGTGTCCAGGCAGTATTTCCAGTTGGCCTCGGTGTCCACGCGGTCGAGCTTGATCGGCCCGGCGTTCGCCAGATCCAGATTGAGCAGCTGCGGGCCCATGTCGCCCAGCCAGGCCTCGACGTCGATCTCCTCCTCGCCGGCATGGGCCTTGACGAAGATCATGCCGCCCCATTCGCCGACCGGCACGCGGACCAGGCCGCGGGCGGCGCGGTCCACGCCCTCGAAACAGGCCTCGCCGGGCACGCCGGTCAGCCGGCCCTCGGTGTCGAAGCTCCAGGCGTGGAAGGGGCAGACCATCAGCTTGCGCCGCTGGGGCTCGTCGACCAGGCGCGCGCCGCGGTGGGTGCACATGTTGAGGAAGGCGCGCGCCTTGCCGTCCTGGCCCCGGACGATGAGGATCGCCGGCCCCGCCGCGTCGAAGGTGAAGGTGTCGCCGGGCCCGGGCGCGTCGCGCGAGAGACAGGCGAGCAGCGGCAGCTTGCCGAACAGCTCGCGCCGCTCCGCCGCGAACCGCTCGGGATCGGTGTATTCGCGCGCGGAGATGCGCACCGGGGCGTCGGCGAGGTCCGTGGTCCCGCCATGCGCCAGGTGGGCGACGACACGGCGTTCCAGGTCGCGCATGGTGTCGGCCGTGCGGCGGGGAGCTTGCAGAACGGGGCTCATGGCCTGCTCCAGAACAGAGTGCGCACCCGCCTTTTTGGCGGGCGCGCGGGGGCTAGTATTTCCAGGTGACCTGGACGGCGACGGTCCGGGGCGGGTTGACCGCGGCGGCAAGGTCGGACCTCACCCCCGCCGCGGTTCCCGTGCCGGAACCGCTGCTCGGCGCGTCCTGGATGTAGGCGGCGACGAACTTGTTGCTCAGGTTCTTGCCGATGACCGCCAGCTCCCAGCGGGTGTCGCGTGTGCGTAGGCGCAGGGAGGCGTCGAGGGTGGTGTAGGACGTCTGCTTGGCCGCCGGCTGGGCCCAGGGGTTGGCGAAATAATCGCTGGAGTAGCGCATGTTGGCGCTGGCCCCGAAGACGAGCCCGTCGCCGAGGTTGTGCTCGTAGTTGGCCTCCAGCGCGCCGACCCATTCGGGCGCCAGCGCCGTGGGCTTGCCGCTGAGGTCCTGGATCCCGCTGCCGAGGGCGTCGAGCGTGCAGCCCTCCGCCGGAGTCTGGCCGACCCAGCAGGGCGCGTTGTGGAAGCTCTTGTAGCGCGATTTGTTGTAGGCCAGCGTCCCGCGCAGCGTGAGCCCCGGGATCGGCGGCGGCGCCCATTCGCCTTCGAACTCCACGCCCTTGGCCGTCGAGGAGCCGGCGTTGCGGGTCACGAACTTGATCTGGGCGGCGTCGAAGTAGTCGACCTGCAGCCCGTCGTATTCGTAGTCGTAGGCGTCGAGCGCCAGGCGCAGGGTGTGGTCGGCCAGGAAGGCCCGCACCCCGCCTTCCCAGCCCTTCACCTTCTCGGGCCCGAAGGCGACGTCGTTCACCGTCGTGGTGACCGTGTCGAGCGCGCTGATCGAGAAGCCGCCCGACTTGTAGCCATGCTTGTAGGCGACGAAGGCGGTCCAGTCGGAGGCCGGCCTCCAGGTCAGCGTCACTTCCGGGGCGAAGTTGTTGAACTTCTGGTTGGCCGCCAGCAGGTGGTCCTGCCGGAACGCCGCCTGGAACGGGGCGATCACATAGGGCTGGGTGAAGGTCGAGTCCTTGGTCTCGTCGGTGTAGCGGCCGCCGGCGTCCAGCTCGAGGTCGGGCAGGATCTTCCACTGCGCCTGGGCGAAACCGGCGATCGTCCGCCCGTCGGTGTGCGCCAGCTTCTCGACGGTCAGATAGCGCAGGCTGGGGTCGGCGACCGAGGAGTCCTCCAGCGCGCCGGGGAAGATGATCTGCTGCAGGAAGTTCATCTTGGTGGACTGGGCGTAGAGGCCGGTCATGAAGTTGAGCGGCCCGTCCAGCTTGGTCTGGATGCGCAGCTCCTCGGAGAGCGCCCGGTAGCGCGACCGTTCGAAGCCCCAGGTGCCGCCGTTGGCGCCGCCGGTGAAGTCGTAGTCGCCCAGGAAGTAGTTCACGAAGTGGTGGAAGCCCGTGACCGAGGTCACGTCGACCTTGTCGCCCGTGTAGGTCGCGCCGGCGCTGAGCGCATAGGCGTCGTAGTCCTGGTAGAGCTGGCCGCCGTGGCGGTTCAGGATCGGATTGCTGGCGGCGATGTCCGCCGGCACAGGGTTCTGCTGCATGTGCCAGGGGGCGTCACAGCCCTGGGCCGGATTGACCTGGGTGTGCCCGAGCGGACAGTTCACGATCTCGTAGTTCCAGGTGGCGTCCTTGGTGCGGTACTTGGAGACGCTGCCCTTCAGGACCAGGCTGAAGTTGTCGTTGGGCGTGTACTTGGCGGTGAGGCGGGCGCCGAAGTCCTTTTCCTGCGGAAGTTCGCGCACCGGGGCGGGAACGGCATGGAAGCTGGGCGCGAAACCCTTGGCGACGTCCAGCGTCATCAGGGTGGACGCCGGCGCGTCGTTGGTCATGTAACCGCCGGTCTGGTCCGAGTACCGGACCGCCAGCCTCAGGCCCAGCTGATCGTTGACGGGGCCGGAGACCACGCCCTCGTAGTTGACCGCGCGGCTCTCGAACTCGTAGCCCACCCGGGCCAGCGCCTCGAAGTGGGCGCCGGGATCGGCCGATTGGAAAGAGATCACGCCGGCGGTGGCGTTCTTGCCGAAGAACAGCGCCTGCGGCCCGCGAAGGATCTCGACCTGCTTCATGTCGAAGAAGCCTTCGTTCAGGATCCGCCCCTGGCCGTAGTAGACGCCGTCCAGGTTCACTGCGACGGACTGCTCGATGCCGATGCTGGTGAACGAGGAGCCGATGCCGCGCAGGCTGATGGTCGCGCCCGAGCCGGAGTTGCCGCGCACCACGTTCAGCTGCGGCGTGGACTGGGCGATGCCCTCGATATTGCGCAGGTTGTACCGGTCGAGCTTGGCCGCCGAGACGGCGGTGACGGCCACCGGGATGTTCTGGATGTTCTCGTCGCGCTTGCGGGCGGTGACGACGATTTCCTCCAGCGCCTGCGGCCGGGCGGCGGGCGCAGCATCGGCGGCGTGGGCCAGGCGGGGCGCGGCGCAGGCCACGGCGGCGGCCGACGCGGAGACGAGCAGCAGGCTGCGCGAGCCTGCACGAGACTTGGTGCAGATCATGTGTGTGTTTCCCCCGATCTTGTTCTGATGGTTGGCCGTCGTGGACGGCGTCAGTCGAAGCGTGTTGGAAAAGGCCGGCCGAGCTGTTCGCCGACGCGGGCGCCGCCATATTCGCCGGCGGAGACCAGGACGAGCCGGTCCATGCGCCAGCCGTCCGGCGTTCGGACGAAGCGGTTCTCGTAGCGGCCCCAGCGGTGGCAGTCGGCGGTGACCGGAAAGCCGGTGAAGCGCTGCCATGAGTACATGTAGCAGTTCAGCACCACCCGGTCGGGCGTCTCGAAGGTGAATTCCGGGTTGGCGATGTGGTGGCTGCCGCTGACCGTGACGGCCAGGGCGTCACAGAGGAACTTCTCCAGCGCCGCGCGGCCGCGCAGGATCCATTGCTCGCCGGGAATGAACTGGCTGACGCAGTCCTCGAGGAAGAGGTCGGCCATGGACTTGCCGTCCAAGTTGTCCGCGTGGCGGCAGTAGGCGTACATGGTCTCGAGGATGTCGAAGCGATCCTTCAGTTCACGGATCGTGTCTTCGAGCGTCGGCGTCTTGCGGACATCTGTCCGTTCCGAAACAGCTTGGGACATGGGTCACCTGATCTTGAGCCAGACCGTCTTGATTTCAGTGAGGTGGTCGAGCGAAGCGTGGCCGAGGTTCTTGCCGTAGCCGGACTGCTTCACCCCGCCGTAGGGGATCGACGGGTAGACACGCTGGTAGGTGTTGACCCAGACCGTCCCGGTGCGCAGCGCCTGGCTCATCCGGTGCCCGCGCGACAGGTCGCGGGTCCAGACCCCGGCGGACAGGCCGAATTCGGTGTCGTTGGCGATGGCCAGCGCCTGCTCCTCCGTGTCGAAGGGGATGACCGCCATCACCGGCCCGAAGATCTCCTCCCGGGCGATGGTCATGCGGTTGTCGACGCCGGTGAAGATGGTGGGCTGGTGGAAGTAGCCGGCGTCGCCGTGCCGGGCGCCGCCGAGCGCGACCTGGGCGCCCTCCTTGCGGCCGATCTCGACATAGCGGCAGACGCGGGCCAGCTGCTCGTCGGAGATCAGGGGGCCCATCTGGGTGTCCATGGCGAAGCCGGAGCCCAGGCGGATCGCGCGCGAGCGCGCCACCAGCTCGGCCACGAACTCGTCGTGGATGCCGCGCTGCACCAGCACCCGGGTCCCGGCGGTGCAGACCTGGCCCGAATGACCCCAGACCGCGCCCGCCACCACGGTGGCCGCGACGTCCAGGTCGGCGTCGTCGAACACCAGCTGCGGGCTCTTGCCGCCGAGCTCCATGCTGAGGCGCTTCAGGGTCGGCGCCGCCGCGGCCTGGATGCGCCGCCCGGTGTCGCCGGACCCGGTGAAGCTGATGGCGTCGACCAGCGGATGCTGCACGATCGCCGCGCCGACCACCTCGCCCATGCCCTGGACGACATTGACGACGCCGGGCGGGATGCCGGCCTCGAGCGCCAGGCGGGCCACGACGATGGCCGCCAGCGGGGTCTGCTCGGCGGGCTTCAGCACCACGCTGTTGCCGCAGGCCAGGGCGGGGGCGATCTGCGCCGGGGCGGCGGAGGGGCCGTTCCAGGGGGTGATGATGCCCACCACGCCGACCGGTTCGCGAAGCTCCTGCACCACCACGTCGGGCGGGCAGGCCGGCGTCGAGCCGTGCAGCTTGGTCGGCCAGCCGGAATAGTAGTCGAGGGCGTCCTGGCCGAACTTGACGATGAACTGGGAATAGGCTCGCACCAGGCCGCCGTCGATGACGTCGAGATCCATCAGGAGGTCGCGGTTGTCGTCGATCAGCTGGCTGAGGCGCCGCAGCCGGCGCTCCTTGTCGAGCGGATCGAGGTTGCGCCACCGGCCGTCCTCGAAGGCGGCGCGGGCGGCGCGGACGGCGCGGTCCACGTCCTGCGTCGTGCCCGCCGCGCAGCGAGCGAACGCCTGCCCGGTGGCCGGGTCGATCACGGCGAAGGTCTCGTCGGAGCTGCAGTCCTGACCGTCGATCACGTGGCCGAAGCGGCCGCTCCTGAGAAAGGCTTTCGTCGCCTCTGAAAGATGATCTTCCTGGGCCGCTCTGGAGAGCGATTCGGTTTGCATGAGTCCACTCAAGCTGAGCTTCGCCGGCTGCAGCTCCGGGCGTGCGCCATCGCGCGCTCCGGCCTTGCGCCGTGCGGAGATTTGGGCGCCGATTTACTTGGCGCCTCTCAGGAAAACTTCGGGTGCGCGCACGGACACTTGTTCGTGCGCGTTTTTCAAGCCACTAGGGAGGCGGCGGGCGGGCTCGCATCGATGGTCTCCTCCTGCCTATTTATGATGATGATTGTTATATAACCATCGTTATATGACGGTCGTTTTAGAAGGGTGTCAATGCCGGTTTTTGTCGATCACGAAGAGCGTCGCAGGCTGGTGATCGCCGTGGCCTCCAGGCTCATTGCCGACGCTGGGCTCGAGGCGGTGACGGTGCGCGACGTGGCGGAAGCCGCCGAGTGCAGCACCGCCATCGTGTCCCACTATTTTCACAACAAGCGGGAGCTTCTGCTCCTCACCTACAATTCCAGCATCGACGTCTCCCAGGCGCGCTGCGACCGCGTGCTGGCCACCGACGCCGTCGACCTGAAGGGCTATGTCGCCGAGCTCATGCCGCTCGACGAGGAGCGCTTGATCGAATGGAAGATCTGGCTCGCCTTTTGGGCCCGCGCGGTCGCCGACCCCGAGATCGCCGAGGTGCAGCGCGCCTGCGTGCTGCGCGCCCGCGAGGGGATCCAGGGCATGCTGCAGCGGCTGGACCAGCGGGGCGTCCTGGTTCCCGGTCTCCGCCTGGAGGACGAGGCGCGCCGGATCCTGACGAGCGTGATGGGCCTGGCGGTCCAGGTGATGTTCGATCCCGACGATTGGCCGACGGCGCGCCAGCACGCGCTGATAGATCATCACCTGCGCCGGCTCTATCGGCCCGGGCGGACGCCGCCGTGCATCCAGGACGCGGAGGGCCCGCTCGAGCAGGCCTGACCTTCGGACCAAATCAGCGCTAGGATGCCGTTCGGGTGGAAACGCGAGGCGGCGCTGCGGGCCTTGGGCCCCGATGCCGAGGGTCTGGTGCAGGTGGACGTTGAAGACGCGCTGCGGTCGGTCGAGATCGCCACGGCGGACGACATCCGGCGGGCCGCCGTCAACCTGCGGGATTTCGCCTGGAGCCGGGGCGGGTTCCGGGTGGCCGCCTGCCACAACATCGCCAGCAAGCGGCCGATGGTCGACGCCCAGGGCGAGGTGCTGGCGACGTCGGTGTTCGGCTGGACGGAGCGTAACCGCTGGTGGTGCTCGCCGCTCCTGGCGCTGCACTCGCCACTGCCGGCGGCCTGCCGCTACGAGAGCGAGCCCTTCTGGTGCAACGCCCTGGGCTTCCACACCCGGCTGCCGAATCCGCAGCTGGACGAGATTGACCGCAGCGACTTCGCCGCACGCGCCTATACGGCCGCCGCCATCGTGGTCCCGGTCCACCTCCCGTTCGGCCAGATCGGGGCGGTGAGCTTCACTCTGGACGACCGCGACAGGACCGATCTGGCCGCGGAGTTCAACGCCTGCGCCACCGTGCTCGGCCTGCTCGCTCGCCAGTTCATCGCCGGCTATGCGCGGCTGCGGGCGGAGCCGCGGCGGCTGCCGCCGACCTCCGCCCTCAGCAAGCGCGAGGTCGAGTGCCTGAAGTGGGCGGCGGCCGGCAAGACCGACGTCGAGATCAGCCTGATCCTGGCGCTCAGCCGGGCGACGGTGCGCTTTCACTTGAGAAACGCCTCGCGCAAGCTCAACGCGGTCAACAAGAGCCAGGTGCTCTTCAAGGCCGCGCAACTCGGCTACATCACCGTCTGAGGGCGGCGCGCGGATGACCTGACGAGCTCATCGGAGCGCTGGTCTGAGGTCGGCGGCTCACCAGGCCGTCCACCCGCCGTCGACCTTGAGGTCCGCGCCGGTCACATAGGAGGCGGCATCGGAGGCGAGGAACACCGCGGGGCCGGCGAGCTCGTGGGCCTCGCCCAGCCTGCCCATCGGCGAGCGGTCGCAGGCGCGGGCGACGAAGCCCGGCTGCTCGGCGGCGATCGACGGCCAGGGGAAGATCCCGGGGCTCAGGGAGTTCACGCGGATCCGCTGCGGCGCGAGCTGGACGGCCAGGTAGCGCGTGAGCTGCATCAGCCCGGCCTTGGTCGCGCCATACTGCGGCGGCGTAGGGGCCAGGCCGGCGCCTTCGTACATGCGGAAGTCCGGGCTGACGTGGCCCCACTGCGAGGCGATGTTCAGCACCGACGCCTGGCCCCTGGCCGCCGCGGCGGCCTGCAGCGCCGGCAGGGCGGCCGTGACATTGGCGTGGGCGGAGATCAGGCCGCTCTCGACGATGCCACGGAAGCCGTCCAGGGCTCCTGCGCCGTCCTTGCCGCCGAGGCCGCTGATCGCATTGTTGATCAAGGTGTCGAGACACGGAAGGCCGCCCAGGAAGGCGTCCGCCGCCGCTCGGTCGGTCACGTCGAAGACCGCGACGCTGACGGACCCGCCGGCCTGGGCGATTTCTCCGGCCAGCGCCTCGAGCGTGGCGCGCGTGCGCCCGTTGAGGATGACGTGCGCCCCGGCCTCGGCGAAGGCGAAGGCCATGGCGCGGCCGAGGTGACCCGCAGCTCCGGACAGGAACATCGTCCTGCCGTCAAGGCGGAAGCTGACCTTGCTGGTCCCCGACATGGCGATCCTCACGCAGCCCTGAGCGCGTTGTAGCGCGCCGTCTCATGGTCCGCGTCGCCGAACAGGCTGGCCAGCACCAGCACCCGGTTCAGTCCCGCGCCGATCTCCAGCTCGCTGGAGACCCCCATGCCGCCGTGCAGCTGGATCGCCGCCTCGGCCGCGCGCAGCGCCACGCGCGAGACGTAGGCCTTGGCCGCGGCGATCGCGACCGCCGTCTCGGAGGCGCTCGCCAGGGCTGCGCGATAGAGGATCGAGCGCGCCTGCTCCTTGGCGGCGTAGAGGTCGGCCAGCCGGTGCTGGACGGCCTGGAAGCTGCCGATCGCGGCGCCGAACTGGCGGCGGGTCTTCACATGCTCGAGCGTGGCGGCGAAGACGAAGTCGATGATTCCCATCATCTCCGCCGCGGCGGCGAGCCGGGCGCGGTCGAGGATCGGGGCTGCGTCGGCGAGGTCGAGCCCCAGCGGTTCAACCGGCGCGCCGTCGAAGGCGATCTCGCAAGCGATCGAGCCGTCGACGAGGCGGTAGGCCCGGGCGCGCACCTGCGCGCTGTCCGCGGGGGCGAGGAACAGCTGCGGCGCGCCGCCTTCCAGGGCCGTGACCACATAGGCCTCGGCGCCGTGCGGCGCGTGGATCTTCCGGCCGGTCAGCCGCCCGCTCTCGACCCGGGCGCCGATGGCCTCCAGCCGATAGCGCCCCTCGGCCTCGGCGAAGGCGAAGCCGAGATGGGCGCGGCCCTCGAGCACCGGCTGCAGCCAGCGCGCGCGGAGCTCGGCCGAGGCGGCGGCGGCCAGCAGGCCGCCGGCGACGAAGACCTCGCTCAGCACCGGCTCGGCGACAAGGGCGCGGCCCAACGTCTGCATCACCGCCGACGTCTCGACCGGACCGCCGCCCTCCACGGCGCCCCCGGCGAGCAGGGCGAGCACCCCGATGTCGCCCAGCAACCGCCAGTTCTCGGGCGAAAACCCCGCGGGCAGGGCGCGGCAGACAGCACGCCGGCCTGGTCCGTAACGATCGGCGCAGAAGCGCTCGACCAGGTTCTCGATCATCCGCTGATCGTCGTTGAGCTCGAAATTCATCGCCTTTACGCGCTCGGAAAGGGGCTGCCCGCCCTAGCTCCCACGGCTGCGCAAGCAGGGCTCCTGTCACTTTGGTCAGGCGCAGGCGCGGGCCGGTTTCTGCAGTTTCGTCGCATGGACATGCAGTTCACTGCCGAGCAGCTCGCCTTTCGAGAGGAGGTGCGCGACTTCCTGGCGCGTCGGCTCACGCCCGAGCTTCGCCGCGGAGCGCGTCTGACGCCGACGGTGTTCGCCGAGCCCGACATCGGCGACCAGTGGCGGCACATCCTGCACGAGCAAGGCTGGCTCGGGTGGCTCTGGCCGAAGGGCTATGGCGGCTGCGGCTGGGATCCGGTCAGGCGCTACATCTTCGAGAAGGAATGCGCGCTGGCGCACGCGCCGCGCATCGCCGGCATGGGCCTGGGCCTGCTGGGGCCGGTCCTGCACGCCTTCGCCTCGGAGGCGCAGAAGCAACATTACCTGCCCAAGATCCTGTCGGGCGAGCATTACTGGTGCCAGGGCTTCTCGGAGCCGGGGTCGGGATCGGACCTCGCCAGCCTGCAGACCCGCGCGACCCTCGAGGACGGGCGCTGGGTGGTGAACGGCTCCAAGCTCTGGACCACCCACGCCCACTATGCCGACCACATCTTCTGCCTGGTTCGGACCCGGCCCGAGGGCAAACCCCAGGCCGGGATCAGCTTCGTCCTGGTCGACATGCGCCAGCCCGGCGTGGAGGTGCGGCCGATCCGCAGCATTTCCGGCGATCACGAGGTGAATGCGGTCTTCCTCGACAACGTGGTCGCCGATGACATGGTCGGTGAGGAGGGGGCTGGCTGGACGATCGCCAAGTTCCTGCTGGAGAACGAGCGCGGCGGCAGCTGCCACGCGCCGGCCCTGCTCATCGAGCTCGAGGACCTGCGCGCCGAGGCGGCCACCGTCGGCGACGGCGGCGGCCGGTCCATGATCGAGGAGCCGCTCTTCATCGCCGAGCTGGCCCAGCTGGAGTTCCAGGCCCAGGCCCTGGAGGTGACCGAGCTGCGGGTCCTGGCCGAGGCGGTGCAG
>CBJNAS010000038.1:0-16519 GCA_966434565.1 uncultured Phenylobacterium sp. | reverse complement strand
AGGGCGCCGAACGGCTCGTCGAGCAGCAGGATGCGCGGGTGGGTGATCAGCGCCTGGGCGATCGCCAGGCGCTGCTGCATGCCGCCGGACAGCGCGGCGGGATAGGCGTCGAGGTTGTCGCCCAGGCCCACCTGGCGGAGCATGTCGGCGGCCTCGTCGCGGGCGGAGGCTCTGCGGCCGCTGCACTGGACGCCGAACATGACGTTCTTCAGCGCCGTCATGTGCGGAAAGACGGAGTAGCGCTGGAACACCACCCCGCGGTCCGGCCCGGGCTCGGCGCGCAGCGGCTCGCCGTCCAGGTAGATGCGCCCGCGGCTCGGCGCCTCCTGACCCAGCACCAGGCGCAGGAAGGTGCTCTTGCCGGCGCCGGAGGGGCCGACGATGGAGACGAAGGCGCCCTCGGCGACGTCGAGCGAGACCTTCTCCAGCACGATCTTCTCGCCGTACTCGACCCAGACGTCGCGGAACGACAGCACGCTCATCAGCGGGCCCTCTTCGGATGCGCCCAGGGGAAGGCGGCGCGGCTGAGCGCGTCGAGGCCTCGGTCCATGAGCACGGCCAGCAGCGAGATCCAGAGGACGTAGGGCAGGATCACGTCCATGGCGAGATAGCGCCGCACCAGGAAGATCCGGTAGCCCAGGCCCACGTCGGCGGCGATCGCCTCGGCCGAGATCAGGTAGACCCAGGCCGCGCAGAGCGAGAAGCGCAGCGACTCGATCAAGCGGGGCAGGGCCTGGGGAAGCGCCACCCGCAGCGCCACGATCCAGGTCGAGGCGCCGAGCGTCTGGGCCTTGACCAGCTGCTCCTCGGGAAGGGCGGAGACGAAGGCGGCCAGGTCGCGGGTCATGAACGGCGTCAGGCCCACGAAGATCAGCATGATCTTCGCCGTCTCGCCCAGGCCGAAGACGATGAACAGGATCGGCAGCACGGCCACCGGCGGCACCACCGCGATCGCCGCCACCAGCGGCCCCAGCCCTGCGCGCACCAGCGGCAGAAGGCCGATCGCCAGCCCCAGCGCCAGGGTGGTGACGGCGGCCAGGCCGATGCCGGCGCCCAGGCGCCTGAGGCTGGCGAGGGTGTCCACCACCAGCGGCACGTCGCCGGTCTGCGGGTCCTTCAGGAAGCCCATGACGTGGACCTGCTCGGCCATGGCGGCGAAGGTCGGCAGGATCTTGTCGCTCGGATTGACCGCGTGCCGGGCGGTGGAGCCCAGCACATAGACCAGGAGCACGAGCAGGATGGGCGCCAGGCCCAGCACCAGGCGACCACCCCCACGCGGCCGCACATTGAGCAATCGGGGCATGGGGGTGGTCTCTCCCGGCGGGCGTTACAGCTGGCCGGCCGCCGCCGCCGCCACGAAGGTCGGGTCGAACCGCAGCTTGATGTTCTTCGGATCGCCCAGGACCTTGCCGTTCGGGAACTGGATGCCGATGTCGTCGGCCGACTTGGCGCCCTTGCCGAACAGGCCGTTGTCGAAGCTGAACTTGCGCACCTTGTCGTTGGCCGCGACCAGGTCTGCGCTGTCGGTGAAGTCGAGCGCCATCTTCGGCTCGTAGTACAGGTGGGTGGTCTTCAGCTGGCCCTGATAGCCGGCCAGGTCAGCGCCCGAAAGCTTGGCCATCGCCTCCAGCGCCTGCTTGGCCTCCGGCGTGTCCTGGCGCATCAGGGCCATGGTCTCGTACCAGATGCCGGTCAGGGCCTTGGCGACGGCCGGGTTGGACTGGGCCACGTCGGTCGACAGCAGCAGCATGTCCTCGATCTCGCCGGGGATCTTGCTGGAATCGAAGACTTCCTTGGCGCCCGGCGCCTTCTTGATCTCGGTGAGCTGCGGGTTCCAGGTCACCACGGCGTTGGTCGCCGGCGCGCTGAAGGCGGCGACGATGTCGGCGTCGGAGGTGTTGACCAGCTTGACGTCGGCGGTCTTCAGGCCGGCGTTCTCCAGGCCCCGGGCGAGCAGGTACTGCGACACCGAGTTCTCGACGATGTTCACCGAGCGGCCCTTGATGTCGGCCAGCGAGGCGCCGTTCTTCAGCACCACCCCGTCGTTGCCGTTGGAGTAGTCGCCGATCATCACCACGGTGGAGTCCTTGCCGCCGGCGGCGGGGATGGTCAGCGCGTCCATGTTCGTCGAGACCACGCCGTCCAGCTTGCCGGCGGTGTACTGGTTCAGGCTCTCGACGTAGTCGTTGATCTGAACGAGCTTGATCTTGACGTGGTACTTGTCGGCCCACTTCTTCACGATGCCGGCCTGCTGCGCATAGGGCCAGGGCATCCAGCCGGCGTAGATCGTCCAGCCGATCACATACTCCTTGTCCGCCGGCGCGGCCGCCGCCGCCGCTTCCGTGTTGCCGGCCGCAGGCTTGCTGCAACTCGCCAGGCTCAGTCCGACCGCCGCCGCCGCCGCGGCGACCGCCGTTGTCTTCAGCCACCGGTGCATCTCGATCCCCTTCTCGAACCGGCGCGTCCCAGGCCGGCGCAGTATTACTGACTGGAGAATTCGTAATAATCCAAGGGCGCCGCGCGAGGCGTGCGCGTCTGCCCTTCAGGCGCCGGTTTTGTGGGCGCCTGGCGTCTGGAACGACGCTTGGACAGTCAGAATCTCCCTCCCCTTCATGGGGCTACGGCATTCGCACAATTCGGCTCGAGGGCCTCCCCCGCTGCGCAGGGAAGCATCTTGGCGCTCCAGATCCTCCACCGCGCAGCAGGGGAGGTGGCTCCCGCCGCAAGGCGGGAGACGGAGGGGGCGTTCGGCGCAGACGTGGGAATCGGGAGGGAAGCCGGGTTATGCCGGCGCCCGCGCCAGGTGGACGCTGGAGGCTTGCGGGCCCTTCTCGCCGTCACGCTCGAAGAAGCGCACCGGGCGGCCGACGGACAGGCGCTCGAAGTCGCCGTTCACCAGGGCGTTGCGGTGGAAGTAGATCTCGCGCCCGTCGGCGCTCTCCAGGAACCCGTAGCCGTCATCGGGGAACAGGCGCGCGACCTTGCCGCAGGGCGGCTCCTCGTGGGTCTTCACCTGGCCGATCCGCCGGCGGTGGCGGTCCTGCAGCCGGCGCCGGGCCGCGGTGAAGGCGTCGCGCACCGCCACGAAGGCGTCCTCGTGGGCGTGGTCCTCGGGCGGATTGCGGTCGATGACGATCTCGGACAGCCCGGGTCCGGTAAGCTGCAGGCGCACGGCGTAGAGGTCGCCGTGGCGACGGCGCCCGCCGCGGCCGATCACGGCGACGCGGCAGGAGGTGATGCGATCGTGGAAGCGCTCCAGCTTGGCCGCCTCCCGCTCGATGCGGCGGCGCAAGGCCTCGCTCACCGCAAGTCCGCCCTCGAAGGTGATCTGCAGCGGAATCTGCATTCGGCTCTCCTTGGAACTCGGCGGCGCCTCCCGTCGGGCGTCCGCCGCACTCTAGCATCATCAGGCGCCGGCCATGACTCGCTTTGAGGCGGATCAAGCCCTGAAAGTGCAGCATTTTTTCGCGAGCCGGAAACCGTTGGGCCTCGTTTGGGGACTAAGCTTGAGCCGGGCGCGGCGACGACAGGGCAGACGGCATGAAAGCCACCGAAACCGACCTCCTCGACCTGATCGCCAAGGAAGCCGCGATCGAGCGCGCGCGGCTCGTGCGCGAGGCGACGCTGGAGGACCTGGGCGTCTCCTCGCTGGAGGTCATCACCCTGCTGTTCGAGCTGGAGGAGCGGTACGGCGTGGCTATAGAGGCGGGCGATCTGCCGGAAATGACCACCCTCGGCGAACTGGTCGACGTCCTGCTCGCGCGCATCGACGGCGAGGCGGCCACGTGACGGCCCGGCGCATCGCGATCACCGGCCTGGGCGCGGTCTCGGGCCTGGGCGCGGATGTCCCGGCCAATTGGCAGGCCGTGCGCGACGGACGCTCAGCGATCGCTTGGCATCGTTTCGACGGCGGACCTCATGCGCCCGAGCCGGTGAGCTTCCCGGCGTCCTTGCCGGCCGAGGGCTTCGCCGCGCGGCTGGAGGCGCGGCTGGGGCGCAAGGTCTCCGCCGGCCTCGACCGCTTCGCGCTTTACGCGCTCTGCGCCGCCTTCGAGGCGCTGGACCAGGCGGGCCTGGTCGGCCATCCCGCGCTCGACCGGCGCACGGCGGTGGTGCTGGGCCATGGCCAGGGCGGGCAGGCGACCATCGAGAGCCAGTACGAGCGCTTCTTCGCCCTGAAGTCCCAGCGCATGCATCCGGCCAGCGTGCCGAAGATCATGGTCTCGGGCGGGGTGAGCGCGGTCGCCATGCAGTTCGGCGTCCACGGGCCGGTCTTCGCCACATCCAGCGCCTGCGCCTCCTCCGCCCATGCGGTCGTCCAGGGCGCGGGGCTGATCCAGGCGGGGCTCGCCGATATCGCGCTGGTCGGCGGCTCTGAGGCCATCGCCACCCCCGGCTGCATGGCCGGCTGGCAGGCGATCCAGGCGCTCGCCTCGGATACCTGCCGGCCCTTCTCGCTGGGCCGCGACGGCATGGTCATGGGCGAGGGCGGGGCGGTGCTGGTCCTGGAGGCCTGGGATCATGCCGCCGCGCGTGGCGCGGCCGTCCTGGGCGAGTTCCTGGGCGCGGGCATGACCTCCGATGCGGGCCACCTCACCCAGCCGTCGCTGGACGGCGTCACGGCGGCCATGCGCCAGGCCTGCGCGGCGGCGGCGCTCGATGCCGGCGAGGCGCTGCTGATCTCCGCCCACGGCACCGGCACGCCGCTAAACGACCGCTGCGAGGCCGCGGCGATCTGGCAGGTGCTCGGCGAGGGCGCGGCGCGCCATCCGGTGATCGCCACCAAGAGCGCGCACGGGCACCTGATCGGCGGCTCGGCGGCGCTGCAGGCGGTGATCGCGCTCGAGGCCCTGCGCGCGGGCCTGGCCCCGCCGGTGCTGAACTTCCTGGAACCCGACCCCGAGTGCACCGCCGACCTTGTGCTGGGCGAGGCGCGGCCGATCGCCGCCCGCCGCGCCCTCGTCAACGCCTTCGCCTTCGGCGGGCTGAACGTCTCGCTGGTGTTCGGGCTCTGAGCTGGATCATTGACATCGCGCGGCCGTAGGGCTCCAAGGCCGGGACATGGCTCATCTCGATCTGGCGGCGATCGCGGCCGCGCCCGTCGAACGGGACCCTTACGAGCACATGCTGGTGGAGCATGCGGTGCGGCCGGAGAGCGCGACCGCCATCGGGGCGCACTATCCGAAGATCGAAAAGCCCGGCTCCTTCGCCCTGGCCGACGTGGAGATCGGCCCGGCGGTGCGCGAGCTGATCGACGAGCTCGACGCGGAGGCGTTCCGCCGGCTGCTGGCCGAGAAGTTCCAGGTCGACCTGGAGGGGCGGCCCACCACCTTCACCCTGCGCGGGGCCTGCGCGGCGCGGGACGGCCAGATCCACACCGATTCCAGATCCAAGATCCTGACCATCCTGGTCTACCTCAACCCCGCCTGGGCGCCGGATGGCGGACGCCTCCGGCTGCTGCGCAACGGACACGACCTGGAGGACTACGCCGCCGAGATCGAGCCCACCTTCGGCAAGATGCTGGTGTTCCGCCGCTCGGAGACCTCCTGGCACGGTCATCGGCCGTACGAGGGGCTCCGCCGCGTGCTGCAGATGAACTATGTCACCTCGGGCCGGGCCACCCTGCTCAGCGCCGTGCGCCATCGGCTCTCGGCCCTGACGAAATAGCGCCGTGAAGCTCGATCCGCCGTCGGAGCGCTGGACCGCCTGGGCGCTCACCACCGGCGAGGCCGGCATGCGCACCCAGGCCCGCGGCCTGGCGAGCGCCGTGGCCGCGCGAGTCGATGAGAAGGTCGTCCATTTGAAGCCGCTGTGGCGGCGCGCGCCGGCCCGCACGCCCTTCCTGTTGAGCGGGCTGGACGCGGCTTCCGACCCGCTCGGCCCGCCCTGGCCGGACCTGGTGGTCACCTGCGGGCGGCGCGCGGCGGCCTTGGGCCTGGCGCTGAAGGCGAGGTCCGCGGGGCGGCTCAGGCTCGTCCATGTGCAGGATCCGCAGACCAGCCCGCGCGGCTTCGACCTGGTGGTGGCCATGCCGCATGACCGGGTGGCCGGCCCAAATGTGCTGAAGGTGCCCACCGCTCTGCACGACGTGCGCCCGGATCGGCTGGCCGCCGCCGCGCGAGAGTGGGGGCCCAGGCTCGCCCACCTGCCCAGGCCGCATGTCGGCGTGATCCTCGGCGGCTCTACCGCCAAGCTGGAGTTCGGGGCGGAACAGGCCAGGGCCTTGAGCGAGGGCCTCGCCCGTCTGCGCGCGGCCGTGGGCGGGACGGCGCTGATCGTGCCCTCGCGCCGCACGCCCGAGGCTGTCGTCCGCTTTTTCCAGGAGACTGCCGGCGAGACGGGGGCCTGGGTCTGGACCCGCGAGGGCGACAATCCCTACCTGGGCGTTCTGGCGCAGTCGGACCGGCTGGTGGTGACCGCCGACAGCATCTCCATGCTCTCCGAGGCGCTGGCCACCGAGGCGGAGGTCGAGGTCTTCATGCTGCCGCTGGGCGGCCGCCATGCCCGCTTCGTCTCCGGCCTCTTCGAGCGTGGCCTGGCGCGGGCCTTCACCGGCGAAGTCCGGCCGCGGCTGGTCAGGCCGGCCATCGATTCCACCGCCGAGGCGGCGCAGGCGGTGCGTCGCCTGCTCGCGCCTATTCCCGCCGAAGCAGCCCCTCGGTGAGCCAGCCCCGCCGCATCCGCGCCGCATAGGCCGCCTGGATCGCGGCCGGGTCGTAGGCCGGGCTCCGCACCCAGTCGAGGAACGAGGTTCCCGCGGGCTCGATGTCCTTCAGATAGGTGGCGAACACCGCATCCAGCACGCCGGGGCGGCCGCTCTTCAGGTGCAGGTAGCGGAGGCTGAGCTGCTCGATGGCCTCGCCGATCGGCCGGCCCTGGCGGAAATGCAGGTAGAGCACGGCCATCAGGCCCGTGCGGTCCGCCCCGGACTTGCAGTGCATCAGGGCCGGATAGGCCATATCCTCGAACAGCCGGCGCGCGCCCAGGATCTGGTCGCGGCTGGGCGCCTCCTTCGAGCTGACGCGGAACTCGATCAGCTCCAGCCCCAGGGCCGAGCAGGCCGCCCGCTCGATCCGCTGGGCGCCGCCGTCCGCCGAGCCGCGCAGGTTCAGCACGGTGCGCAGCCCCTTCGCCTTCCAGCGGACGAGCTGGTGCGGCCACGGCTGGTTGGTCCGCACCAGCTCGTCGGAGATCCAGTGGGCGTTGCGGAAGCCGAGCCGCAGGAAGGCGTGGTCCTTGAAGACGAAGTCGAGGTAGTCGGCGAGGCCCAAAGGCCTGGCCGGCGCGCCCGCCCCGGTTTCGTCGCTGACATTCGCCATCGCTCTGGTCTGCCATGGCCGGAGCCTTCTGCGCCAGCCCCGGCGAGAGGCGGTTCCGGTTTCCGGAGCGGGCCTAGCAAGTTCGCGCGGTCCGCTTTCCGGACGGGCCGGGCATACGATACCGTCCGAACCGAGCGGGAGAGAGCCGATGAGCGAATTCGCCTGGCGCAGCTGGCGCGCCGCCGACGGGACTGCGCTGTTCGCCCGCGACTATCCGGCCGGCGATGGCGAGGCCCGCTTGCCGGTGGTCTGCCTGCACGGGCTCACGCGCAACTCGCGCGATTTCGAGGCGGTGGCCCCGTGGATTGCTGGCCAGGCGCGCCGGGTGCTGGCCTGCGACGTGCGCGGCCGCGGGCGTTCGGCCTGGGCCGATCCGGCGACCTACCAGCCGGCGGTCTATGCGGCCGACGTCCTGGCGCTGCTGGACGCGCTGGGGATCGCCCGGGCGGTGGTGGTGGGCACCTCCATGGGCGGCCTGATCGCCATGGCGCTGGCGGCCATCGCGCCCGGGCGGCTGGCCGGGGCGGTGGTGAAAGACGTGGGGCCCGAGCTTGCGCCGGCGGGCCTGGCCCGCATCGCCGCCTACGCCGGGCGGACGCCCGAAATCACCGACTGGGCGGCCGCGGCGGCCTGCGCCCGCGAGCTGAACGCCACAGCCTTTCCGGCCTATGGCGAGGCAGACTGGGCGGCCTTCGCCCGGCGGCTGTTCCGGGAAGCGGACGGCGGCCGCATCGCGCTGGACTACGACCCCGCCATCCGCGCGCCCGCGCCCGACCCGGGCGCCGCGGCGACGGACCTCTGGCCGTTCTTCGGCCAGCTGGCGGGGGAGGGCAGGCCCCTGCTCCTCGTCCGCGGCGCGCTCTCCGACCTCCTGGCGCCGGAGACGGTTCAGGCGATGCGCCAGTGCGCGCCCGCCATGGCCTACGCCGAGGTCCCCGGCGTCGGCCACGCGCCGATGCTGACCGAGCCCGAGGCGAAGGCGGCCATCGCTGATTTCCTGGCGCGGGTCGCCTGAGCGATCGTCCGTATATGCGACTGTCCGGCATAGATCGCAAAATCATCCGGCCCGTCGAAGGCCCCGCCCTCAGGCCATCAGAATCGCCCCGGCGGGCAGGCTCGACGACGGGACGTTCTGCAGGATCACCTGGGTCCCGCTTCCCAAGGTGATCAGGGTGTCGGAGCCGGACGGCCCGACCGCGTAGGTGCTGCCTGCGTCCAGCAGCAGGCGGTCGCCCTGCGCGTAGCTGAAGTCGGTGATCACGGTCAGGGTGTTGGTGGCCGCGACGTGGAAAATGTCGGCGCCGGCGCCGCCGGTCAGGGTGTCGTGGCCCATGTCGCCGGACAGCCAGTCGCCGCCCGAGCCGCCGGTGATCACATCGTCGCCCTGGCCGCCGCGCAGGCTGTCGCCGCCCCCGCTTCCCTGGATGGTGTCGGTCCCGATGTTGCCGTTGATGATGTTGTGGCCGCTGGACGCGGCCGCCGTGATCGAGTCGTCGCCCTGGCCGCCCAGCAGCCAGTCGCCCACCGTCGAGTGGCCGACGACGGTGTCGGCGCCCTTGTTGCCGTTGACCTGGTTGAAGCCGGAACCGCCGACGATGGAATCGTCGCCGTCGCCGCCGTGCAGCACGTTCTGGCCGCCCGAGCCGATGATGGTGTCGTTGCCGGCGAGGCCGTCGATGGAATCGCCGCCGCTCCGGCCGGCGAGCAGGTCGGCGCCGGATGTGGGCGTGGCTGGCCCGGCCGTCTGGGTGACCGCGACGCGGTAGCTGCCCATGTAGCCGTCCAGAAAGCCGCCGGCCTCGACATAATAGGTCCCGTTGGCGGTGGCGGTGAAGACGACTTCGGAGTCCGGATCTGAGCCGTTGACGATGTCGTCGTTCGACGCCACGAGGGCGCCGCTGGAATCGTGCAGGCGCAGGTAGGGATCGGCGAGCGTGCCCAGGCCGCTCGCATGGCCCAGGAGGTCGATGCGGTAGGTGACGCCGGCCTGCAGGGTCACCTGGAACCAGTCGCGGTCGCCGGCGCTCTGCAGGGTTCCGGCCGCCTGGCCGCCGACCGCCACCTGGCCGAAGGTGTGGGCGCTGTCGCTCAGGCTATTGGCGTAGTCGTCGGGCGCCGGGGTCCAGGTCGTGGAGCTGTAGCCCAGGATGTCCAGAACCTGCTGGTCGATCGCCGTGATCGCGCCGGGCGCGGCCGGCCCGCCAGGCCCGAAGGCGTCGCCGACGGTGGCGTTCCAGTCGCCGAGGTCGTAGCCGTCGTCTGCGCCGCTGGGGCTGATCGAATTGTGGAAGGCCGTCGCGCCGACGTGGTTGCCGTCCAGGCCGAAATAGGTCGCCAGCCCGTCCGAGCCGCCGCTGTAGTCCCGCTGGCCCGACGCGGTGAAGCGGAACAGGTCCAACGGCGCCCAGTGGCTGTCGCCCTGCAGGCCGAGGCTCGCGACCCGGCCGAACGCGCCCTCGGTGATCTCGTGCTCGATCGCTCCCGCCGCATCCTGGCCGAAGGTCCAGGCGAGGTCGCTGTTCAGCGTGACCGTCAGGTTGTCCGCATTGGTCTGGGGCCGCAGGCCGAGCACAACGGCCTGGCCGAGCGCGACGCCGAAGCCCGCGCCGCCCGAGGGATCGGACTGCGGAAGCCCGTTCACGGCCAGGAAGTCGTTGGTCGTGGTCGCGTGGGCGCGCAGTGCGGCGGCCAGGCTCGAATAGCTGACGAAGGTTTCGGAAAAGGAGTTCTGGGCCGCGAAGCCGTGGCCCAAGGACTGCAAGTCGAAGGTGACGCTTATGGTCACCGGATTGGTGACCAGGCTCTGCAGCTGGTGCTCGGCCGTGATGACCGCGTTGCGGTAGGCCGCGGTGACGTTGGCGTCGTAGGCGTTGATGAATACGAGGCCGCTGCCGGCCTGGGTGACACTCTCGCTGGCGAAACTCATGCCAAGATGCCCTCGGCCCCCCGGCCGCACGCGTCAGTCGACGCCCGCGAACGGCCGGTTCAACCGCGGCGCGCGTCCCCCGCCGTTATGGCGCAAGGACGACGAATAATCTCCGACCAAATCCGCGCATCCGAATCCCCCGTCCAGGGGACGGCCCGTGTCTGGCGCAGACAAAAAAAGGGGGACGCCGAAAGCGTCCCCCTGCAGACTCCGGGGAGGAAAACCTCGCCGTTCAGGCGATCAGAACATCACGCCGGCTTCGATCACGCCGCGGGTCTCGCTGGTGTTCGTGCCGTCCGAGCCCAAGCCGGCGGTCGTGTCGTTGAGGTGGGTGTAGCTGAGCTCGCCGCGGGCGAAGAAGACGCCCTTCTGCCAGGTCGGCGTCACCGTCAGCGACCAGGCCGCGGCCTTCGGCCCGAAGCCGGTCAGGCCGGCGGCGCAGATGTTGCCGGTGCCTATGTCCGCCGCCGTGCAGCCGGAGACGTCGCTCTTCAGGTATTCGACGCGGCCGGCCAGGCTCCACTCCGGCGTGAGCGAGTACTTGGTGAGCACCGCCGCGCCCCAGGTCGAAGCCTCATGGTCGAGGCCCAGGCCCAGCTCAGGCGCCTTCGGCGTGTGGGTGTACTGGAAATAGGGCGAGATCCAGAAGGGGCCCTGGGTGTGCGACCAGATCAGGTTGAACAGATAGCCGTTGTTCTGGGCTGGCGGGGTCGTGAACAGCGAGACCGAGCTCTTTGAGACCGCGCCGCCGCCGGAGAAGATGAAGGTGTCGGATGCGGTCGCGGCGTAGCTGACCAGGCCGGTCACCCAGTTCAGCTTGTCGGAATAGAAGCCGTCGTTCAGCGAGACCGAGGCCGAGAGCTTGCCCTTGGCGTAGTTGGCCTGGACGCCGCGGCTCAGGGCCGGCTCCTGAACCACCAGCAGACCGCGGAAGATGTTGGTGTTCTGGAAGGTGAAGGTCGTCTCGTTGCCGATCAGCGGGAAGAGCTTGCCGGCCTGGATCGAGATTTCGGCAGTCGGCTGCAGCTTGATGTAGGCGATCGGCACGTTGCCGAAATTAAGCTTTGTCGCGTCGGAAGCCTTAAAGTAGGGCACGCCCAGGAACGGCTGGGAGTACTCACCGGCCTGGACATAGAACTGCACAGGCCCAGAGGTATTCTGGATAATCACCTGGGCGTTGCTAAGGTCAAACAGGTTGGCCGGTTCAACCGAATTAACGCCTGAGACACTCAGGCGAGCCGGGTCGTGGTCCGTGGCCGTGGCCATGCCGCTCACAACGCCGGTGATGTAGACCTTGCCGAGCGGGCCGCCGTCCACGCTGAAGGGGTTGGGATTCGCCGAGAGCGGCGGAGCGATGGCCGGCACTGCCATGGGAGTGGGATCGGCCGCCGCCTGGCCGGCGATCAGGGCCGCCCCGGCGCACAGGCCGGCGGCCGCGATGATCGTACGAGACTTGGACTTGGTTTGCATTCGCTATCCCCCTTCGCGCGTTTCGCGCTGTTGAGGCGCCGAAACTACGAATGCGGCCCCGGCGTCGTAGCGCTTGATGTCGCGCGGGCTCGCCTGAGGCGCGAATGCCGGCCGTGTGATCATCTTTTCGGTCAAGGCGCCCACAAACCCGGCAAAAGGCCAGCATTTCCGCCCGCGGCGAATCGTCCGCCTGCCCGGTCCCTGGGCGTTCAGTCCTGCTTGCCGCGCCCCTCGTGCTCGCCGGGTCCCCAGCCGTCGAAGTCGGGCATGAGGCCGATCAGCACGAACAGTCCGCCCAGGATGCACACCAGGGCGAACAGCGTCTCCGGCGCGGGCAGGGGGACGGTGGCGGTCTCCTGGCGGGAGGCGGGGTCCGGCGCTGGGCTCACGCCCACTGGCAGGGCGTTGGGGGCGTCGCAGCGCACCGTCTCACCAGCCGGATCGAGGCAGGTCGGCGCGGCCGTGGCTGCGGTGGCCGCGATGGTGGCGGAGACCAGGGCGGCGGCCAGCGCCCAGACGGCCGCGAGGCGCCGCGCCGTTTGAAGGGTGCGGCCCGGGCGCTCGGACTGACGATGAACGCGTCTCACGACTTCCTAACGAGCGAACGGCCGGTCCGTTCGGCGAAGGCTGCCGCCGATCTTCCGTCGAGAACAAGGGCGTGAGGCGGCCACTAGTGTCCCGACCCTGACGTTCGTATCGTTTGGGGGCGGCCCCGGACGAACGTCAGGGTCGATCAGGACACTAGCAAGTTCTTATTTCTAGTGAGGTTTACGAATTTGACGTTCGCTGCAGGGCCTCCCCCGACCACAGAGCGAACGTCAATTTCACCTCACTAGCGAGGGCGCCTGTTTTCTGGTCGACGCCTTTTCCCAGCTGACTGGGCGCGCGGAGCGCTTTGCTCTATTGGCTGCCGCCCACGGAGAACGACAGGAGGCGGACATGCGCCCACTCATCCTCGCCCTCGCCTCGGCGCTGGCGCTTGCCCCCCTGGCCGCCGGCGCGGCGACCCCCGCCGCGGGCGCGACCGGCGTCAACGAGGAGGCCCGCTGCCTGCTGACCATGGCGACCTTCACGGGCGCCAAGGACCCGAACACCGCCACCAGCGCCCAGTTCGGCGTCGCCTACTTCGCCGGCCGCATCAAGGCGCGCGACCCGAGCTACGATTTCAGCCAGCGGCTCAAGACCGTGGCGGCCAGCCTGAACGGCCAACCGATGCAGGCCGAGGCGGACCGCTGCGGCGCCATGGTGCTGGAGGCGCTGCGCGAGTTGCAGGCGGCTCAGGCCTCCTTCGGCCCACCGCCGGCCGCGGCGGCCAAGCCGTCCGCGCCGCCGCCCAAATCCAAGCCCTGATTCCAGGCGCCGCCCGGACGGGTCACATTCTCTGCCGATCGGAGGGAGCCAGAGCGCGGCCGTGGCCGTTTTGACCTTGGCGCCCGGATCGCGTCGCAGAGAGAGCCGTCCGCCATGACCTCGAGCGAATTCGACCTCCCCGCGCCGGACGGGGCAGAGCCGAGCGGACCGGCGGGCGCCGCGCCCGCGCCCGTCGCGCGGGCCGTGGCCGAGGATCTGGAAGCCATATTCCCCGACCAGCCGGCGGAGCACGAGCCGGCGCCCCGGCGCCTCAGGTTGCGCCGACCGCGCGCCGAGCGGGCGGGGGGGCGGGAACGCCGGGCGGCGAGGCTCGGGGGGCTGATCGCAGCGGCCTGCGTCGGGATTTCGGCGGGCGCGCTGCTCGCCCGGCACCAGGCTCCCGGAAAGCCGCCGCCGGTCAGTCCCGGCGCGCCGATTGCGGCCGCCTCTCTCCCCGCGCCTGGGCCGCTGGCGGTCGCTGACGCCGCGACGGCGCCTGTCGTTCCCCCCGCATCCCCCGCGCCGAAGCCCGCCGACGTTTCGCAGGCTGGCGGCGTTGTGCGCGCGCAAGCGCCCTCGCACAGGCAGGTCCATGCCGCGCGGACCTGCGGGCGCGAACGGCGGTGCGGCGCGGCCGCGCTGAAGGCGGCGGATGCGCGCCTGCGCCGGGCCTACCTCGCCGCCGCACACGCAGGGGCGCCCAAAGAGGTGATTGGAAAGTACCGTAACACATAGGAGCGGGCGTGGCGGAGCGGCGCGCGCGAGCCGGCGTTGGTGGCCGCCCGCTACCGGCGGATGGCGTCCGAGCTCGATCGCCTGGCGGCGCGCGAGCGCATCGCCCGCGCCGACCCGCCGGGGCCCCGCCCCTGGCGGCGGATCCGGACGCAGCTCGCGGCGCTCTGGCGATGAGCCCGATGTCCGAGGCCCTGGCGCTGGAGCGCTCGCAGGTCACGGCCCATAGCACCGGGGGCGAGCTGATCTATGCCGTGGGCGATCTCCACGGCCGCTACGACCTCATGAAGGCGGCGCTCGCCCAGATCGCACGTGACAGCGCGGAGAACGCCCGCGGCCGGCGGCCGCTGCTGATCTTCCTGGGCGACTACATCGATCGCGGACCGGACTCGGCCAAGGTGCTGCAGGCGGTGATCTGGCTACAGCGGCGCGGCGATTTCCAGCTTCGCCCGCTCAAGGGCAACCACGAGCAGGGGTTGCTCGGCTTCCTGGAGGATCCAGCGGCGGGAGAGCCCTGGCTGGGCTATGGCGGGGCCGAGACGCTCTCCTCCTACGGCGTCGATCCGCCCCCGCCCGGCGCGGGCGCCGCAGCCCTGGGCCACGCCCGCGACGCCCTGCTCGACCAGATGCCCGCGTCTCACCTGCAGCTGCTAGCCGGGCTCGAGCTGATGGCCCAGGTCGGCGACTACGCCTTCGTCCACGCGGGAGTGCGGCCCGACCGGCCGCTGGTCCTGCAGACCGAATCCGAGCTGCTGTGGATCCGGCGGGGCTTCGTCGACGCGCCGGGCCCCTTCGAGCGGGTGATCGTCCACGGTCACACCTGGGTCGGCGACCGTCCTCAGGTGACGGCGCATCGCATCGGCATCGATACCGGCGCCTACGCCACCGGCGTGCTCACGGTCGCTCGGCTGGACGAGGGGACGGTGGAGCTGTTCCAGGCGCGGGCGGAGGCTTGAGGCGCACCCCGTCGTTGTCGAAATAGGCGCTCCAGTCCGGCTCACCGCGCAGGCGGCGCATGACGCGGATCATCCGCGGCCGGCTGAGCAGCCAGGCGTCCCAGGCGATGGTCAGGCCGAGGCTGACCACGAAATTGTGCGCCAGCAGCAGGCTTCCCCCTAACAGCGCCACGGTGGTCGAACCGAAGAATGCGACCGCCCGAACGTCGCGCGCCCTCATCCCTGACCTCGCTCGCGATAGCGTCCCTGGGCGCCTCAACGAACGAGGAGCGGGTTAAGTTCGTCCGCTCATGCTGCAATGCGAAAAATAGCTGCGCCTACTTGCCGCCGCCTTGGGTGGCGAGCCCTCGGTGCTCCAGCATCGGGCCGATGTCCGGGTCCTTGCCGTAGAAGGCGCGGAACATCGGGCCGTAGTCGAGGGTGTGGCCGCGCGAGAGGATCAGGTCTCGGAAGCGCTGGCCGTTGGCCCGCGTCAGCCCGCCGTGCTCGGTGAACCACTGCCAGCTGTCGTCGGCCAGCATCTGGGTCCAGAGGTAGGCGTAGTAGCCGGCCGCGTAGCCGTTGCTCCAGATGTGCAGGAAATAGCTCGACCGGTAGCGCGGCGGCACGTTCGGGAAGTCGGCGCCGGCGGCCTTCAGCGCCTGCAGCTCGAAGGCGTCGACGTCCTGCCTGGGCGCCCCGGCGGCGAGCTCGTGCCACTGCAGGTCCATGCCCGCCGCGGCGATCAGCTCGCCCATGTCGTAGCCCTTGTTGAAGGTGCGGGCGGCCTTGATCCTGGCCACTAGGTCGGCAGGGATCGGCTGGCCGGTCTTGTAATGCACGGCGTAGTGGCCCAGCACCTGGGGATCGAGCGCCCAGTTCTCGTTGAATTGGCTGGGGAACTCGACGAAGTCGCGCGCCACGTTGGTCCCCGACAGCGAGGGGTAGGTCTGGTCCGCGAACAGGCCATGCAGGGCGTGGCCGAACTCGTGGAACATGGTGGTGACGTCGTCGAAGGAGATCAGCGCCGGCTGGCCGGGCGCCGGCTTGGTGAAGTTGGCGACGTTGTAGATGACCGGCTTGGTCCCGATGAGCTTCGACTGGTTGACGAAGTTGCTCATCCAGGCGCCGCCCGACTTGTTGTCGCGCTTGAAGTAGTCGAAGTACATCAGGCCCAGCACCGAGCCGTCCTGGTCGTGCGTCTCGAACACCCGCACGTCCGGGTCGTAGACAGGCAGGTCCTTCCGCTCCTTGAAGGTCAGACCGTAGAGCTGGTTCGCGGCGTAGAAGACCCCGTCCTGCAACACCCGGTCGAGCTGGAAGTAGGGCTTGAGCTCTTCGTCGTTCAGGTCGTAGCGGGCCTTGCGCACCCGCTCGGCGTAGCGCTCCCAGTCCCAGGGCTGCAGCTCGAAACGCTCGCCCGCGGCGTCGATCTCCTTCTGGATGTCGGCGGCCTCCGCCGTGGAGCGGGCGCGCGCCGCGGGCGCCAGCTGCTGCAGGAAGCCCTCCGCCGCCTGCGGGGTCTTGGCCATCTGGTCTTCCAGCACATAGGCCGCATAGTTCGGGTAGCCGAGCAGCCGGGCCTTCTGCGCCCGCAGCTGGGCCAGGGTGGCGATCGTCTCGCGGGTGTCGTTGGCGTCGCCCTGCTCGGCGCGGGTCCAGCCGCGCCGGAACAGCCGCTCGCGCACGCTGCGCTGGGCGAGGTCTTGCAGCAGCGGCTGCTGGGTCGTGTTCTGCAGCGGGATCACCCACTTGCCCTTCAGGCCGCGCGCCTCGGCGGCGCTGGC
>CBJNAS010000037.1:0-16681 GCA_966434565.1 uncultured Phenylobacterium sp. | reverse complement strand
AGCCGCCGCCGTTGCGCCACAGGGTGAGCGCGACGATCAGCGAGAGGCAGAGGTAGGCGCCGCAGAGCAGCGCAAGGGTGAGCCGTCGCATCAATTCGCCGTCCGAATCAAAGGGAAGTATCGGACGCGGGTTCGGGCGGTGTCGAATGGATTAACGGACGCAGGGGGAAGGGCTTCCCTCCCCATCATGGGGAGGGAAAGGTCGGGCAGGTTTTCACCCCGCCTGGTTCATCGCCCAGGCGACGCCGTAGGGGTCCTTGAGCGCGCCGAACCAGTCGCCCCAGAACATTTTCTGCACCGGGGTCACCACCTCGCAGCCGGCGTCGGCCGCGCGCTGGAAGGCGGCCTGGATGTCGTCCACTATCAGCACCAGGCTGAAGCCCTGGGGCGCGACCTTGCCGTGGCCGTGTTCGGGGAAGAAGTCGCTCAGCATCACCGAGGCGCCGTTGAGGTGCAGGTGCACGTGCATGGTCCGCCCCTTCTCGTCGGCGGGCTGCTGGGCGACGATCTCGGCCCCGAAGGCCTTGCGGTAGAGATCGGCGGCGGCGAGCGCGCCGTCGACGTTGAGATAGGCGACCACGCCGCTGATCGGCTTGGCGGTGGCGGGGGTGTCTTGCGGCATATGGGCTTCCTCTTCGGGGTTGTCGTCTCAAGGACGGGCGGGCGCGGCCGATCCCGACACGGCCCGCGCGGATTCCTCCGCCAGGCGGTCCAGGTGCTGGCGGATGTGGTTGGCCTCAGCGGCGGTGTTGGCCAGCGCGATGGCGCGGTCGAAGCAGGTCCGGGCTTCGGCGCCGCGGCCGAGCTGCAGGAGCAGCGCCCCGCGCGTGCCGTGGAAGTGGAAGTAGCCGCCCAGCCGCTCGGTCAGCGGCTCGACGAGCGCGAGCGCCGCCGCCGGCCCCTCGACCTTGGAAAGCGCCGCGGCCCGGTTGAGGGTGACGACCGGCGAGGGCTGCATCACCTCCAGCGCCGCATAGAGCCGCTCGATCGCCCGCCAGTCGGTCTCCGCGAAACGTTCGGCGCGGGCGTGGCAGGCGGCGATGGCGGCCTGCGCCTGGTAGGCGCCGGGCAGCTGGTGACGCATCGCCTTGTCGATCAGCGCCAGGCCCTCGGCGATCAACTTGCCGTCCCAGAGGCTGCGGTCCTGGTCCTCCAGCAGCACGATCTCTCCGGCCTTGTCGAAGCGCGCGGCCGCGCGGGCGTGCTGCAGCAGCATCAGCGCCGTCAGCCCCATGATCTCCGGTTCGGCGGGGAACAGGCGCAGCAGCAGGCGCGCCAGGCGGATCGCCTCGCCGCAGAGCTCGGCGCGCGCCTCGCCGTCGCCGGCGGAATAGCCCTCGTTGAAGACCAGGTAGAGCATGGCCGCGACCGCCGCGAGACGCTCGGAGCGTTCCACCGGGCCGGGCGCCTCGAAGGGCGTGTCGGCCTTGGCGATGCGCGCCTTGGCCCGGGTGATGCGCTGCTCCATGGCGGATTCGCCGACCAGGAAGGCGCGGGCGATCTGCTTGACGGAGAGTCCCGAGACGATGCGCAGCGCCAGCGCGATCTGCTGGGTTGCCGGCAGCTCCGGGTGACAGCAGATGAACAGCAGGCGCAGGACGTCGTCGCGATAATGCGAGCCGTCCAGCCGCTCGGCCAGCGGCGCCTCGACGTCGTCCAGATCGGAGAGCGCGGCCTCGTCGGGCAGGACCGCGTCGCGCGAGCGCTTGCGCGCGCCGTCGAGCGCAGCGTTGCGGCCGACTAGGATCAGCCAGGCGGCGGGATCGCGCGGCGGGCCGTTCGCCGGCCAGCTCTTCAGCGCTCGCAGACAGGCCTCCTGAAAGGCCTCCTCGGCGACGTCGAGGTCGCGGAAGTAGCGCAGCAGGGCGCTGATCGCCTGGGGACGCGCCGCGACCAGGGCCGCATTGATCCAGGCCAGCTCGCTCATGCCAGGGCTTTCTCGCGCTCGTCGCCGAAGTAGAGGGCGACGGGCCGGATCTCGTAGGAGCCGCCGGGATTGGCCTCGCCCAGCTCGCGGGCGACGGCGAGCGCCTCGTCCAGGCTCTCGACGTCGAGGATGTAGAAGCCGAGCAGCTGCTCCTTGGTCTCGGCGTAGGGGCCGTCGATCACCAGGGGATCGACCCCGTTCTTGCGCAGGGTGGTCGCCGAGGTGGTGGGCAGCAGGCGCAGCGACGGCCCGAGCTTGCCCTGCTCGATCAGCTTCTGGCGCACCGCATGGATGCTGGTCATCACCGCCTGGTCCTCTTCCTTTGACCAGGACCAGACCACGTCTTCGTCATTGTAGCAGAGCAGGGCGTAGAGCATGCGGGCGCCTCGGGTGTTTCGTTCGAAGGACGCGCGAGTATGCCCCGGGCCGACAGGGGGTGGTGGTGAAATATTTCGGGGGAAACGCCCCCTCAGTCAGCTTCGCGGACAGCTCTCCCGCCGCGCAGGGGAGCATCTTGGCGCTCGGATACTCCACCGCGGAGCCGGAGGTGGCTCGCGCCGTAAGGCGCGAGAGGGCGGGGGCGTTCGCCGCCGATCAGGGTCTCAGCGCCACGAAGGCCGAGGACCAGGGCGCGATGCCCAGCGAGCCGCCGCGCAGGTCGGCGTCGCCGGCGCGGACCGGGTGCAGGGCGCCGCCCGCCACCTCCGGCAGCTCGACGAAGCGCGGCTCGTCGCTCAGGTTGAAGACGCAGGCCACCGCCTCCTCCTCCCAGCGGCGGACGAAGGCGAGCACCGGCTCGGGCGCGTCGAGGAAATCGATCTCCCCCAGGGTCAGGGCCGGCGAGCCCTTGCGGAGCGCGATCATCTGGCGGGCGAAGGCCAGGTTGGAATCGGGGTCCATCTCCTGGTCGGTGACCGAAAGGCCGCGGTGCTCGGGCGCGGCGGGCAGCCAGGGCTCGCCTTCGCTGAAGCCCAGGTGCGGGAGCCCTGCGTCCCAGGGCATCGGCGTGCGTGCGCCGTCGCGGCCGGCCTCATAGGGCCAGTAGAGGTCGCCGACCGGGTCGCGCATCTGATGGCGGGCGAGCCTGGCCTGGGGCAGGCCGAGCTCCTCGCCCTGGTAGACGATAATCGTGCCCTTGAGGCTGAGCAGCAGGGCGAACATCAGGGGCGCCAAGTCGGCGGGCGGGCGCTCCCCGCCGAAGCGGCTGACCGTGCGCGGCACGTCGTGGTTGGAGAAGGAGATGGTCGGCCAGTGCGCCGGATGCTGCGCCAGGACCGCGTAGTGTTCCCGTACGAACGCCGGCGTCAGGCGCTCGGCCAGCAGCAGCGGGAAGGTGTAGGCCGAGTGCAGCCCCTGGTCGGGGGCGAGGTAGGCGCCGGCCCGCTCCGCCTCCTCGGAGAACTCGCCGAACACGAAGCGCTCGCCGTGCGCCTCGACGCGCCGCCGCACCAGCCCCATCAGCGCGCGGTTCTCCTCCAGGTTGGAGTCGTGCAGATGCCGCTGCAGGCTCGCCGCATCGCGCCAGTGCAGCTCGGTCCGCTCCGCCGGGGCGACCGGCGGATTGTCGGTCAGGGCCTCGTCATGGAGATAGGCGTTGGCCACGTCCAGGCGGAAGCCGTCGACGCCCCTGATCAGCCAGTGGTCGAGCACCGCGAGCGCGGCCTCGCGCGCGGCGGGCTCGCGCCAGTTCAGCTTCGGCTGCTGGCGCAGGAACTTGTGGTGGTAGTGCTGGCGCCGCGCCGGCTGGTAGGACCAGGCCGGCCCGCCGAACACCGAGAGCCAGTTGTTGGGGGCTGTCCCGTCGGGCTGGGGATCGGCCCAGACGTACCAGTTCGCCTTGTGCCCGCCCGGGCCGCCGGCGACGCTGTCCACGAACCAGGGATGCTCGTCGGAGGTGTGGGCGAGCGGCTCGTCCAGCAGGACCTTCAGGCCCCGCTCACGGGCGGCCTCCAGCAGGCGCTGGAAGTCCCCCTCGGTCCCATAGTCGGCCTGGATCCCCAGGTGGTCGGCGACGTCGTAGCCCCAGTCGCGGTTCGGGGAGGGATGGATCGGCGAGAGCCAGATCCCGTCGACGCCGAGGCCCTGGATATAGTCGAGCTTGGCGAGAACGCCGGCCAGGTCGCCCTGGCCGTCGCCGTCGCTGTCGAAGAAGCTGCGCAAATAGACCTGGTAGAGGACCGCGCCTCGCCACCAGGGCCGCATGCCTCAGACCTCGTTGACGTGCTGGATGATGCGGCTGACGATCCCGTACTCGCGGGCCTCCTCGGCGTTCATCCAGAAGTTCCGCTGGGTGTCCTTGACGATCCGTTCGACCGGCTGGCCGGTCTCCTCGGCGATCATGCGGTTCACGCGGTCGCGCATGCGGATGATCTGCTCGGCCTCGATCTGGATGTCGGAGGCCTGGCCGCGCATGCCGCCGGCCGGCTGGTGCAGCAGGAAGCGGGTGTTGGGCAGGCACAGGCGCCTGTCCTTCGCCGCGCCCAGGAAGATGTGGGCCCCGGCGCTGGCCACCCAGCCGGTGCCGATGGCCGTCACCGGCGCGCCGCAGAAGCGCATCATGTCGTGGATGGTGTCGCCGCTCTCCACATGGCCGCCCGGCGAGTTGATGATCATCCGGATCGGCTCGTCGCTCTCGGCGGCGAGCGCCGTGAGCTGGGCGGTGACCCGCTCGGCCAGCCGCATGTCGATCTCGCCGAACACCAGCACGGTCCGCGACTTGAAGAGCGCGTTCTGGACCGGGCCCGCGGTCATCGGCAGGTCGGGCTGGCGGCCCTTGTCTTCTTCGTCGCCTTCGTCCAGCAGGGCCGTCCACTTGGTCATGGGATCTCCTCGAGAGCGCGTGCGCCAGGAATGCTCGCCTTAGGAGTTATTGGTCGCGAGCGTGTCCGGCAAGCGGCGAGCGATATGGATGGGAACTTTCCCGCCCCTTCATGGGGAGGGTGGCTCGCGCGAAGCCAGTGACGGGTGGGGGAGGCGCGGGCCAGTCACGGCGCTCGGCGCCCAATCCCGACTTCCCCAACCTGTCCGGCTGCGCCGGGCTGTGCCTTATCATGAACGGGAGGGAAAGACACGGTCTCCCGCGCCTTCGCCAGCCGCCCCACGGCCTCGTCCAGCACGGAATCCTGTTTGGCGAAACAGAGCCGCAGGATGGTGGTCACCGGCTCTTCTGCGCAGAGCGCCGAGACGGGAATCGAGGCCACGCCCGCCGTCTGCACCGCGTGCAGGGCGAAGTCGCGATCGGCCGCGGCGACCCCCGAGGCCGGCAGGTCGATGTTGAGGAAATAGGTGCCCTGGCTCTCAAGCACGGCGAAGCCCTCGCGCCTCAGGCCCTGGGCCAGCCGGTCGCGGGAGCGCTCCAACGTCCGCGGCATGGCGGCGAACCAGTCGGCCCCGGTCTCCAGGCCGAAGGCCACGGCGGCCTGCAGGTTGGGCGGGGTGGTGAAGGTCAGGAACTGGTGGGCGCGGGCGAGCGCCCGGGACAGCGGCGGGGCCGCGCACAGGAAGCCCACCTTCCACCCGGTGAGCCCGAACATCTTGCCGGCCGAGCCGATCTTGACGCAGCGCTCGCGCATGCCAGGGAAAGTGATCAGCGGCCGATGCACGGCCCCTGAGAACACCACCTGCTCCCAGACCTCGTCGCAGATCGCGGTCACGTCGTGGGCGATGCAGAACGCGGCCAGCAAGGCCAGGTCTTCCGCCGGTGTCACCACGCCGGTCGGGTTCATCGGATTGTTCAGCACGACCAAGCGGGTGCGTGGCGAAAACGCCGCCTCGAGCATCGCCCGGTCGAAACGCCAGGCCGGCGGTGAGAGGCGCACCAGGCGGGGGATCCCACCGGCGCGGCGGATCAGCGGCAGGTAGGCGTCATAGACCGGCTGGAACACCACGACCTCGTCGCCGGGTTCGATCAGGGCGAAGAAGGCGGCCGCCAGCGCCTCGGTCGCGCCCGAGGTGATCGTCACCTCGCTCGCCCAGTCGAGGTCGAGCCCCTGATGGCGCCCGTAGTGCGCCGCCACCGCCTGGCGTAGCTCCGGCAAACCGGCCATCGGCGGGTACTGGTTGTAGCCGGTGAGCACCGCCTCGGCGGCCTTGGCGCGCACCGCCTCGGGGCCGGGGTCGTCGGGGAAGCCCTGGCCGAGGTTGATGGCGGACAGCTCGCGCGCGAGGCCGGACATCTCCTCGAAGATGGTGGTCGGCAGATCGGCGAAGATCGGATTGGCCATCGCACCGCTTTGCCCGCGTGAAGACATCGCGTCCAGTCAGGCGACGAGCTTCAGCGCCGCCAGGATGGCCAGCGTCGCCGCGACCACGCCTGCGCCGATGCCGAGGGCCAGCAGTTCCTGGCTGTGGTCGTAGCGCCAGCGCCGCAGCCCGTGGCGCAGGCGTGCGGCCGAGCTCCGGCGAGGACGGCTCGTCCAGGGCATTCCGTGTCCTTGTGCTTCCGCCCGCAGGGCGAAAACGGGGACGCACGGCGAAAGATGCGTCCTAGGCCATTCGCAGCCGAAGTGGAGGCCGGTTCGGCGTAGCGAATGGTCTCGGCGGTTCATCTGAACCGCCGAATGCGCTAGGCGACCGCGCTGAGGTCCTCGGATTCGCGGCAGATCGCGCCGACCAGGGCGCTCAGCAGGCGCTCGGCGGTCACCGGCTGGGGCAGGTGCAGGTCCGCGCCGGCGTCCAGCGCCTGGGCCGCGGGCTGGCCGCAGGGCCCGATCGCCAGGATCGGCGTGCGGCGCATCTTGTTCTGGCGTTCCGTACGCCTGACCGCGCGGATCCCCGCGACCGCCTCGGCGGTGGCGACATTCACCAGGATCAGGTCGAAGAACATGCTCTCCACCGCCAGCGCCGCCTGCAGGCCGGTGGCCACGTCGATGAGCTCGACCTCGGTCTCGGCGGCATGCAGCAGGCCGCGCATGGCGTAGCGGCTGCCGGCGTCGTCGTCGGCCGAGAGCACGCGGACCTTGGCCGGAGGGTTGCGCTTGCGCCGCTCGCGCTCGAGGGCGCGCACCAGCATGTCCTCCAGCGCGTTGACGGCGGTCTCGATCTTGTCGATCGAGGGCTTCAGTTCCGGCGTCAGGCAGATCTTGGTCAGCACCTCGGCGGCGCGCACCAGGCGGGCGAGCGGCGCGCGCACCTCCAGGCCGAGCCCCGGGAGGATGGCCCAGGTGTTCTCCGCGTGGACCACCGCCTCCTGCAGCTTCATCAGCCGCACCTGCAGCTCGCCGGTAGAGCGCGCCTCGCCGCCCTCGCGCCGGCGGCGGACCTGCATCTCGGCGCGGGCGTAGGCCGCCTCGATGTCGAGCGGCCGGCCCAGGCAGTCGTTGGCGCCGAGCGCCAGGGCCTCGACCGCGTCCTCGCGCGCGCCTTCGTCCGCCAGGGCGATGATCGGCAGCTCCACGGCGTTGCGCGTCTCGCGCATGCGCCGCAGCACCTCCAGGCCTTCCAGGCCCAGTGAGCCCCCCCGGGCGCCGACATCCAGCAGCACCACGTCGAAGGGGATCATGCCGACCAGCGAGAGCGCCTTGGCGGCCTCGCCGGTCTCCATCACCTCGTAGCCCAGCCGGGTGAAGCGGCGGCGCAACAGGGTGCGTTCATCGTCGGCGCCGCCGACGAGCAGCAGCCGGGTGGGGGAGGCAGGCTTCGCCATGGTCTGTTCACATCCGTTCGCGGGTGCGTCCGGACGTCAGTATCCGAGCAGGCTTAAGGCTCGGTGCATGGGCGGAGCTCAGGTCCCCAGGTGCTTGTCGCCCGCCCGCGGGCGGCGGTCGCCCGAGGTCAGGCCCGCCGCCTCCATCACCTCGCGATGCTGCTCCATCTGCGCGCGCACGGCGGAGATCTGCTGGCGCAGCTCGCGCACCAGCGCCTCGGGATCGAGGTCGGCGTAGCTGCGCGGCTCGGCGGGGCCCTGGTGCTCATTCGACATTGGGCCGTACAACCACTTTCCCGAGCGTCGGGTTCCTGACATTCGGGCCGTTATCGAAGCCGGGTGCGTGCACCTTTCGTCAAGCTTTCCGCGCCCTCATGAGGCATGCTCCTGGAACGTATGTCGAACGCCCCGATTCGCCCCGTCCGCATCCTGGGTCTTGATCCCGGCCTGCGCCGCACCGGCTGGGGCGTGGTGGCGGTCGCGGGTGCGCGGCTGGTCCATGTCGCGCACGGGGTGATTGCGCCGAAGGAGAGCCTGGCCTTCGCTTCGCGCCTGCTCGTCCTGTTCGAAGGGATCGCCGAGGTGATCGCGGCCCATGCGCCCGACGAGGCCGCCGTCGAGGAGACCTTCGTCAACACCAACGCCGTTTCCACCCTGAAGCTGGGACACGCTCGCGCCTGCTGTCTGGTCGCCCCGGCCCGCGCGGGTCTGCCGGTCGCCGAATATGCGGCGACCGTGGTGAAAAAGGCCGTGGTCGGCACGGGCGCGGCGGAAAAGGATCAGGTCGCGTTCATGATCCGCCGGCTGCTGCCGTCCGCGGGCGAGACCACGGCCGATGCAGCCGACGCGCTGGCCGTCGCCATCGCCCATGCACACCACCGCACGGCGCGCGCCTGCGCCTCAGCCTGAGTCCGGGGCCTCAGTGGCGCTCGGCCCAGTCGTGATTTCGCCCGTCTTGGTCGCGCCAGCCATGGTCCCGCGAGCCTTGTCCTCGCCAGCCCTGTCCCCGCCAGTCATGGTCGCCCTGGCCGTGGTAGGAACGATAGCCCTGGGCCCAGTCGTGGCGGAAGTGCCCGCCGTAATCGCGCCGGTAGGGCGAGCCGGCCCGTCCCGAATACCAGTAGGCGCCGTCGCGGCCCCAGTAGCCGTTGTAGTAGGGGCCGTAGAAGCCGTCGTAGTAGGCGAGACCACCGTATCCGTACCCGTAGTCGTAGCCGTAGCGAGGGCCGCCGCCGTAGCCGTGGGGGCCGTAATAGTCGTCGGCGCAGGCCGCGAGCGCCAAGCCCGCGCAGGCCGCCAAAAGAACGCGTTTCATCTGTCACCTCATAGGCTTATCAACCCGTCGGCTGGGCCTTGGTTGCCGGTGTGGCGAGCTGGCGCCTTCACCATTGATCAAGCAGAGCGGCGTCAGTTATCTCTGGAACAGATGCCGAACATGATTCCCATTTCCGTTCGCAGGGGGCGCCGCGCATGATCGGCCGGCTGAGGGGCGTGGTCGCCGAGGTCGGCGAGGAAGAGGCGCTGATCGACGTGGCCGGCGTGGGTTATGTGGTGCGCTGTGGCGCGCGCACTCTGGCGCGCCTGCCCGCGATCGGCGACGAGGCGCTGCTGCACGTGGAGACCCAGTGGGCCGAGCAGACCGGGATGACGCTCTACGGCTTCCTCTCGCGAGACGAGCGCCGAGCCTACCTGGCGCTGAGGGCGATCCAGGGCGTCGGGCCGAAGGCGGCGCTGGGAGTGCTGGACGTGCTCTCCCCGGGCGAGCTGGCGCAGGCCGCCGCGCGCGAGGACAAGGCCGCCGTCGCCCGCGCCCAGGGCGTGGGCCCCAAGCTCGCCCAGCGGATCGTGACCGAGCTGAAGGACAAGCCCTTGAGCGACCTCTCCGCGGGCGGCTTCCATCCGGTCCCGCTGGCCCCGGCCGCCGAGCCCGCCCGGCCGTCGATCGCCGGCGAGGCGGTGGCCGCGCTGATGGGCCTGGGCGTCGCCGAGCCCGCCGCCCGGCGGGTGGTCGAGCAGGCCGTCGTGCGGCTGGGCGAGGACGCCGAGCCGCCGGCCCTGATCAAGGCCGCGCTGCAGGAGCTGGGGCGGTGATGGGCGGAGGTTTCAATTGACCCGCATCGTCTCCGGCGACGCCCAGCCGTTCGAGGGTGCCGACAAGGCGCTGCGCCCGCAGACGCTGGCGGAGTTCGTGGGCCAGGAGCAGGCCAAGGCCAACCTGCGCGTCTTCATCGAAGGCGCGAAGTCGCGGGCCGAGGCCCTCGACCACGTGTTGCTGTTCGGCCCGCCGGGCCTGGGCAAGACCACGCTGGCGCAGATCGTCGCCCGCGAGCTGGGGGTGAACTTCCGCGCCACCTCCGGGCCGGTGCTGGCCAAGGCCGGGGACCTGGCGGCCATCCTCACCAACCTCGAGCCGCGCGACGTCCTCTTCATCGACGAGATCCACCGCCTGGCCGCCAACGTCGAGGAGATCCTCTATCCGGCGATGGAGGACCACGTGCTGGACCTGGTGATCGGCGAGGGGCCCTCGGCGCGGTCGATCCGCATCGACCTCGCCCCCTTCACCCTGGTGGCGGCGACCACCCGGGCGGGGCTCCTGGCGACGCCGCTGCGCGACCGCTTCGGCATCCCGCTGCGCCTCGAGTTCTACACCCACGAGGAGCTCAGCCGGGTGCTGAAGGGCGCCGCCGCCAAGATGGGGCTGGCCCTGGCGGACGAGGGCGCCTTCGAGATCGCGCGGCGCTCGCGCGGCACCCCGCGGGTGGCGGGCCGGCTGCTGCGCCGCGTGCGCGACTTTGCCACCGCCGACGGCGTCTCCGTGATCGAGCGCAAGGCCGCCGCCTCCGCGCTGGCCCGCCTCGACGTCGATGAACAGGGCCTGGATGCGCTCGACCGCCGCTACCTGCGCGCGCTCATCGAGAACTACGCCGGCGGGCCCGCAGGCGTGGAGACGCTCGCCTATGCGATCGCCGAGGCCCGCGACGCCGTGGAGGACGTGATCGAGCCCTTTCTGCTGCAGCAGGGCTTCATCCAGCGCACCCCGCGCGGCCGCATGGCCGCGGCCAAGGCCTACGCCCATCTGGGCCTTTCGGCGCCGCCGCCCGCCGGGCGGCCAGCGGCAGGGGATCTGTTCGAGGAGTAGGGACGCTTCATTGCTTAGTACGGTAAACTTTCCGCACGGTCGCGCTCGTCCGATCGCACGATCGCGCCGCCTTTGACTGCGGCTCGCCGGCGCTCGATCGGTATCTGCGGGACCTCGCCACTCAGGATGTGCGCAGGCGGATCAGCAACTGCTTCGTGGCCCTCGACGAGACCGGGCGGATCGCGGCCTATTACACCCTGGCCGCCGCCAGCGTGCCCATCGGCGACCTCACGCCCGAGGAGGCGCGCCGTTTGCCGCGCTATCCGCTCGTGCCGGCCGCCTTGGTGGGCCGGCTGGCGGTCGATCGCAGGTTCCAGGGGCAGGGGCTTGGCGGGGCCTTGATCCTGGATGCGGCCTTGCGCGCCGCGCGCGCCGATTCCGCCGCCTACGCGATCCTCGAGGCCAAGGACGAAACGGCCGTCCGCTTCTACGAGCACCTTCAGTTCAGCCGCTTTGCGAGCCGCTCCGCCGGGCTGTTCCTGCCCATCGCCACGGCCTTGCAGGCATTCGGCGGAGGCGAGGTGCGGCCAGGGACTTGACCCATCAGGGGCCTTGCTTCGAGCGCACGCCCGCGCTCAAACACCGCCATGACCCACGAGCCCAGCGCCGGCTGGATGGACGGGCTGGAGCACGTCCTGCCGGTCCGGATCTACTACGAGGACACCGACTTCACCGGCGTCGTCTACCATGGCGCGCATGTGCGCTTCTTCGAGCGCGGGCGCACGGACTTCTTGCGGCTGGCCGGAGTCGGCCATGCGGACCTATTGGCGCGGCCCGATCCGCTGGCGTTCACCGTGACCCGGCTTGCGATCGACTACCGGCGCGCCGCGCGCATCGACGACGCGCTGGTCGTGCGCACCCGCTACGAGGCCGCGCGCGGGCCCAGGCTGTTCATTCGCCAGCGCCTGCTGCGCGGCGAGGAGCTGATCGCCGCCGCCGAGGTCGAGGCCGCCTGCATCGACCTCTCTGGCCGGGCGCGCAAGCCGCCGCCCGATCTGGTGCAGGCGCTGAGTCCTTTCTTCGCATGAGCTGCGCGGCGGAACTGTCACAACTCGGCGATGGATTTTCATCGCGTAACGAAGCGCATTAGCCTCGCCACAAGATCGCCACCACTGCGCGCAACGCACACTTGAAATCGACCGGAGCCCCCGCCCGAATGGACGCCGCCGCCGTCACGCCCGACAGCTTCAACTTCATCACCCTGTTCCTGCGCGCCGACTGGGTGGTGAAGGTCGTCATGGTGGGGCTGGCGCTCGCGTCCCTGTGGTCCTGGACCGTGATTCTCGACAAATGGTTCCGCTTCGGCAGCCTCAACCGCCAGGCGGACCGGTTCGAGGACGAGGTGGGCGCCGGCAAGAGCCTGGAGGAGGTCGCCGCCAAGGCCGGCGAGCGGCCCACGCATGCGCTCCCGCGCATGCTGCAGTCGGCGTTGCGCGAATGGCGCGACGGACGCCTCAAGCCTGCCTCGGAGGCGCAGACCGCCTTCCTGGTGCAACGCATAGACCGGGTGCTGGACGCCATCATCGCCCGTGAGAGCGCGCGCGTGGAGGACGGTCTCGGCGTGCTGGCGATCGTCGCCACGGCGTCGCCCTTCATCGGCCTGTTCGGCACGGTCTGGGGGATCATGCACGCCTTTCAGAACATCGCGATCCAGAAGAACACCAACCTGGCGGTCGTGGCGCCGGCCATCGCCGAGGCGCTGTTCGCCACAGCCATGGGCCTGATCGCGGCGATCCCGGCCTACATCGCCTTCAACGCCTTCTCGACCAAGGCCGGCAAGTACGCGGGCCGGCTGGAGGGCTTCGCCGACGACCTCTCGACCGCCATCCAGCGGCGCCTCGCGGAGAAGGTCTGAATGGCGCTCTCGGCCAACGACGCCTTCGCCGCCGGCGGCCGGCGGGGCCGGCGACGGCGTGGCCGTGGCCAGCGCGGCACGCTGTCGGAGATCAACGTCACGCCGCTGGTCGACGTGATGCTGGTGCTCTTGATCATCTTCATGATCTCCGCCCCGTTGCTCACTGCCGGCGTGCCGCTGGAGCTGCCGAAGACCGAGGCGGGCGCGATCCAAGACCAGAGCCAGCCGCTCACCGTCTCGATCCGCGCGGACGGCTCGATCTACGTCCGCGAGCAGGAGATTCCGTTCGGGGTGCTGTCGCCGCAGTTGCGCGAGATGGCGGGGCCCGACCTGAAGAAGCCGATCTACGTCCGCGCCGACGGGCGCGCCTCCTACGCCGTGGTGGCCCAGGTGATGGCCGCGCTCTCCACCTCGGGCTTCACCGCGATCAACCTGATCACCGACACCGGTGGGCCGTCGTCTGGCGGCAGACCTGCGGAGCCGCGCACGCCGTGAGCCGCCGCGAGATCTCGCCTGCGCTGATGGGATCGGTGGCGCTGCACGCCCTGGTCGCCGCCCTGCTGATGATCTCCTGGCGCTACACGCGTGACCTTAAGCTGGGCTCGGCGGTGCCGGTCACCATCGTCGCCAACGCCCCGCCGGGCGAGCTCCAGCAGGCCCAGGTCGCGCCCGAGGTCCAGGCCGCCCAGGCCGAGCAGCCGCAGGCCCAGGCCAAGCCCGAACCGGTCCCGCCCGCGCCGCAGCCGGCCCCGGCGCCGCCCCAGCCCGCGCCGGCCAAGGCCGACAAAGCGCAGGCGGCCAAGCCCGCCAAGCCCGCGCAGAAGAGCCTCGACCTCGACGCGCTCGCCGCCAGTCTCGCCAAGGCCGGCGGCGGCAAGCCCTCCTCCGCCGCCAAGGGCGCGCCCAAGGCCGCGACCGCGCCCCAGACCGGCGAAGGCATGAGCCTCGCCGCCCAGGCGGCGGTGGGCGGCATGAAGGAGGACGTCGAGCGGCGCTGGAACCCCAACTGCGACGTGGCCGGCGGGCGCGACGTGCAGGTGAGCGTGCTGTTCCGCATCGACTCCGGCGGCCAGGTGGTCGGCGACGTGCGCTCGCTGATCCGCAGCGCCCCCAACGAGGTGGCCCGCGCCGGCGCCGAGCGGGCTGTGCGCGCGGTCTACGCCGCCGCCCCGTTCCGCAATCTGCCGCGCGAGCTGTACGGCCAGAGCTTCAAGCTGAACTTCGACGCCAAGGACGCCTGTTCATGAACCACCGCATGACCCATGGCCTCGGGCGCCGCGGCGTGCTGCTGACGCTCGCGGCGACGGCGGGCGCCATGGCGCTCGCGCCCGCCGCGCGCGCCGAGATCGAGGTCAACGTCAACCGGGGCGACGTCCAGCCGCTGCCGATCGCCATCCCCGCTTTCGGGGGCGGCCAGGTGGGCGGCGACATCGCCCAGGTGATCTCCGCCAATTTGCTACGCTCCGGCCTGTTCCGGCCGCTGGATCCGGCGACTTTCGTGGAGAAGGACCTTACGGCTGCGGTCCAGCCGCAGTTCTCCGCCTGGAAGCAGATCAACGCCCAGGCCCTGGTGAACGGCCAGGTCGCGGTCCAGGACGGGCGCCTGACGGTCGACTTCCGCCTCTGGGACGTCTTCCAGGAGCAGCAGCTGATCGGCTTCCAGTTCACCGCCAGCCCGGAGAACTGGCGGCGTGTGGCGCACAAGATCTCCGACCAGATCTACGAGCGGCTGACCGGCGAGAAGGGGTATTTCGACACCCGCGTGGTGTTCGTGGCCGAGAGCGGCGGTCGCACGGCGCGCGTCAAGCGGCTGGCGATCATGGACCAGGACGGGGCCAACCCGAGCTACCTGACCGACGGCGGCTCCATCGTCATGACCCCCCGGTTCTCCTCGAACAGCCAGGAGATCACCTACATGGAGCTGAAGCCGGCGGGCTCGGCGATCTATCTGTTCAACCTGGAGACCGCGCGCCGCGAGAGCCTCGGCCAGTTCCAGGGGATGGTGTTCGCGCCCCGCTTTTCGCCGGACGGCTCCAAGGTGGCCTTCTCGGTCGAGCGCGGCGGAAACAGCGACGTCTTCGTCATGGACCTGCGCAGCCGCGCCAGCAGCCGGCTGACCGTCGATCCGGCGATCGACACCTCGCCGTCCTACTCGCCGGACGGAACGAAGATCGTCTTCAACTCCGACCGCTCCGGCGCGCCGCAGCTCTACATCATGAATGCGGACGGCTCGGCCCCGCATCGGATCTCCTTCGGCCAGGGCAAGTACACCACCCCGGTCTGGAGCCCGACCGGCGAGTTCATCGCCTTCACCAAGCAGACCGGGGCTGAGTTCCATATCGGCGTCATGCGGCCGGACGGCTCGGACGAGCGGCTGCTCACCTCCAGCTACATGGACGAGGGGCCCACTTGGGCGCCCAACGGTCGGGTGCTGATGTTCTCGCGCGAGGCGCCGGGCGGCGCATCCAAGCTGTGGAGCGTCGATGTGACGGGCAGGGTGTTGCAGCCGGTGCCCTATCCGGGCGAAGCCACCGATCCCGCTTGGTCGCCGTTGCTCAACTAGTTGCCAAGTCGAACAGGTCGGGGAACTCTTGCGCTCTGCTCTGGAGCCGCACTCAAAGGAGACGGATAAGTGACGCCTACATTCGGCAGGACCACCCTGCGCCTGGTGCTGATCACCGCCGCCGCAGCCTCGATGGCCGCTTGCGCCTCCAAGCCCAAGCCCGCGCCGGCGGCGCCTCCGCCCCCGCCGCCGCCGCCGGCCGCCGAAGCGGCTCCGCCTCCCGCCCCGTTCGGCGAGACCGTGCTGCCGGGCTCGGAGCGCGACTTCGTCGTCAACGCGGGCGACCGCGTCTACTTCGACTTCGACAAGTACGATGTGCGCGTCGACGCCCAGCCGATCCTGGACGCCCAGGCCGCCTGGCTCGCGAAATACCCCGCCGTCCAGGTCCGCATCGAGGGCAACTGCGACGAGCGCGGCACGCGCGAGTACAACATCGCGCTCGGCGCCCGCCGGGCCAGCGCGATCCGCGACTACCTGGTCGCCCACGGCGTCGCCTCGGCGCGGATCACCACCGTGTCCTACGGCAAGGAAAAGCCGATCGACGCCGGCACGGGCGAAGAGGCCTGGGCGCACAACCGCAACGGCCACACGGCGATCGTGAGCGGCGCGCGCGTCCAATGACGGTCCGGCCCTTGCGCGTCGCCGCGACCGCGGTCGCGCTCGTCCTGGCGGTCGGTCCGGCATTCGCCCAGACCCCGCTGGACGCCGACCCGCTGGACGCGCGCGACGCCAAGCGGCTCGACAAGATGGAGAAGGTGGTGCGGGAGCTCCGCTCCATCGTCTTCCAGCTCAAGGACACGGGCAAGCCGGTGGTGGTGATGCCGGCGGACACCGACTCGCGCCTGCAGGACCTGGCAAACCGGCTGAGCGACCTTGAGCAGTCGCTGACGCGCATCAACGGCCAGCTGGAGACCAGCGCCCACGACCTCGACCAGGCCCGGGCGGCGAACGCCGACCTGCAGGTCCAGGTCAAGGCGCTGGGCGACCGGCTGGCCGTGCTCGAGAAGGCCCAGGTCGCCGCCGCCGGCCCGCCGCCCGCGCCCGATGGGGCGCCCCCGGCGGCGGCGCCGCCTCCCGTTGCGCCGGCAGATTCGGGCGCCGCCTTCGCCAAGGCGCGCCAGCTGATGCTGTCCGGCGACTACGACGCCGCCGAGGCGGCCTTCGCCGCCTACATCCAGGCCTGGCCGGACGGTCCGCGCTCGCCCGAGGCGCGCTACTGGTGGGGCAAGACGCTCAGCGCGAAGGGCGACCAGGCCCGCGCGGCGACCGCCTACATCGGCGCCATCCGTGGCTGGCCGAAGACCGCCTGGGCGCCGGACGCCTTGGTGGAGCTGGCGCGCTCGCTGACCACGCTGAAGAAGACCGGCGACGCCTGCGCCACCCTCGCCGAGCTGCCGAGGCGCTACCCCAAGGCCCTCCCCGCCGTGCGCTCGCGCGCCGCGGCGGTTGCGCGAGAGGCGAAGTGCGGCGGGTAGTTCTCCCTCTCCTTCATGGGACGACCGGATTCACACGTCTGCGCCGAACGCCCCCTCCGTCTCCCGCCTTGCGGCGGG
>CBJNAS010000036.1:0-16874 GCA_966434565.1 uncultured Phenylobacterium sp. | reverse complement strand
CGACACCGGCCTTTACCAGTTCCAGGCCGGCCGCACGCTGATGGGCACGATCGCCGCGAAGTTCTGATCGCCGCGGCGCAGGCCGTCGAGTCTTTCCAACGAGATCTCATTCCCCCGCTCGTTGGCCACTTTCGTCCCCGATCCTCGAGGATCGGGGGCGTTCTTTTTGGCGTCACGCCTCCGCGTGAGCAGAGATTTCAGGCGTTCGCGCCCAGCGGCGCAGGGCCGCCTGTGAGCGGATCGCGCGCGGCGAAATTCAGGGACGATTCGCGAAAAGCCGCGTCATTGGCTGCACACCGTTTGCGGAATCCGCCGCGCGACCGAGATGTTCGGGAAGACGGAAGGCGTCCTCCAGCGTGCGCAACAAGGCGTAGTGGTTGTAGGGCGTGTCATCGCTGACGCCGCGCAGGCCGTGGTTGGTGATCACCAGGGTGGGGATATGCCCGCCGCCGAAGTTGGAGGGCGCGTCGGGGGTCACGCTGCAACAGCCCTCGCGCGTCTTGCCCGCGCCCTCGTCAAAGGTGATGACGATCGCTGTGTTGTCGCGGCCGGTCCAGGCGCGGCTGGCCTGGATGCGCCGGACGAGCTCGCCCGCGTAGGCGTCGCCGCGCCGGATGAGGCCGGGCTTGTTGGCGCTCTGGCAGTCCTCGGGAACGCCGGGCGCGGACAGACCGTGCATCTCGTTGCACTGGTTCGGCACGATAAGCGCGAAGCTCGGCAGCCGGTTCTTGGCGAGGTCGCGCTCGAGCTGGTCGAAGCCAACGATGTGCTGCGCCCGGCGCGGGTCGGCCTGAACGGCGGCGAAGTTCATGAAGCCGGAATGCTTGGAGGCGTAGAGCGCGCTCTTGCGGCCCTCCGGGCCGAAGCTCGGATCGCCGGCGACGACGGCGGGCGAGCCTGCCTCCGGGATGGACTCGTAGTAGCCCTTCCAGCTCAAGCCCGCGGCCTCGAGCTGATCGCCCAGGTGGCGGGCGTGAACGGTGTGATCCACATAACCCGGCTGCGCCGCGCCCTCGCAATAAGGCCGCCCGTCGCCGGGCTTGCAGTAGTAGGCGTCGTCGTCGTGGATGCCGAAGGTGTCGCCGCCGAGTAGCGCGACATAGTTGGCCTCGCTCGGATGCGCCTCGCCGAAGAACTGCGTGGCGTTGCCATACTGCGCCGCCAGCCTTGCGATGTTGGGCGCGACAGCCGGATCGAGGATCTGGGCGTAGTCCTTGTTCTCCTCCACGATGACGAACACGTGGGCGTAGCGAGGCACGCCTTCAAAGTCCGCAGCGCGTGCGACGCCGAGCGACGCTACGAGGACAGCGGTCGAGACGGCGAGGGCGGACAACGGGCGCGGCATGTGGCTCTCCTCAGGGCGCCAGGACCAGGGCGACCACGCTGCCCGGCTTCAGTTGGGGCTTGCCGCCGGGCGTGGCGGGCGGCGCGAAATCCGCGGCCGGCAGCCAGATCCGGCCGGTCGCCGGGTCGACGGCGCCGGTGCGCGCGCCGCGCTGGGTGGCCACCTTCCCGAGCGGCTTCACCCCGGCGACGGTGTCGGCGAAAAGGTCGAGCTCGCCGCTCTTGCCGGCGGGCACGAAGGCGATGTGGCGGTGCGAATCGTAGAGCGCGGAGTCCGGCCCCTGGCCGATGGGAAGCTGAGCCGACACCTTGCCCGCCGCCGGATCGGTCACCGCCGCCACGCCGTTGACGCAGGTCGAGAGCACCCGCTTTGCGAGCGGCAGCCAGGCCAGGCCGGTCGGCCCCTCGCAGCCCGTGAGCGCAATGCGCCTGACGACCTTGCGCGCGCGCAGGTCCACCACGGCCACCTCGTTGCGATCCTCGACGTTGACGAACAGCCGGCCACGCCCGTCGCCGGCCGCGAGCTCCAGCCCGCCGCCGATCGCCACCTGGCCTACCGCCGAGCGGGAGACAGGATCGATCAGGGTGAGATCGCCGCTCTTGCCGTTCATCACCACCGCGAGGCCCGTGGCGGCATCGTAGACCGCCGCGTCGGGCTTTTGGCCCGTGCGGATCTCGGCGAGCTTGCGTCCCGAGCGGGCGTCGTAGATGCGGGCCATGTCCTCATGGCCGTCGGTGACCAGGATCTCGGCGCCGCCTTTGAGCGGAACGACCCCATGGCCGCCGCTGGCCGGCGCGAGCTTGCCGATCACGGCGCCCGTGGCCGCATCGATCGCGGTCACGGCGTCGCTGCGGGCGATGTAGACGCGGTTGAAGACAGGGTCGAAGCTCGCCAGATCCCAGCCGCCGTCCGGCAGCGAAAGCTTCTCCGCGACGTGGTATCGCGGCGCTTCGGCTGCAACGGACACCGCTGAGGCCAGACAGGCCAGCGCCGCGCAGACACTCAGGACCTTGCGCACGGATATTTCCTCCTAAACCCGATCAGAAGTGGGCGCGCACGCCCGCTTCGAAGGTCTGGTCATAGAACTCCCTCTGGATGGGGAAGCTCGGCTGGTAGACGTAGAACCGCAGCGGCTCGTTTGTCAGGTTCTTGACGTTGAAATAGAGCGTCCAGGCCGGCGTGATCCGATAGCTGGACGTGAAATCGACGGTCAGGCGCTTGTCCTGGATCGTGTCCGCAGCCTTCGACCCGCCCAGCGAGAACAGCTCCTTGGACACATATTCGGCCGCGACACGCAGCTGTAGGCCTTGGGCCTCGTAGAAGCCGGCCGCGTTCCAGGTCACGTGCGAGGTGCCGGGCAGCAGTCCCGACTCCGCATGGCCCGTGGACGAGGTCGCGGCGTCGTATTCCTCGATATGGGAGTCGACCAGCGTGACGTTGCCGTCGAAGCCCAGCCCGCTCCAGATCCCGGGCAACCCGTCGAAGTGCTGGTGATAGGCCGCTTCGATCCCCCGGGCGTAGGCGCCGGAGCGGTTCGCAAAGCTGACGTAGTCGACCACAAGGCCCGCGAAGGTCGGATCCGTCCCGGCGTAGGGCAGACGCTGATCGATGGTGACGATGTAGTTGGAGAACCGCTTGTCGAAGGCCCCGACCTGCAGGATGCCGGCGTGCGGCAGATAATACTCCAGCGACAGGTCGAAGTTGTCTCCGGTGGTGGGCTGAAGCGCCGGGTTCCCGGTGGTGATCTGCGGATCGGTCGGGTCGTGATTGGAGGATGTGGCCGCGGTGTTCTGCAAAAAGCCCGGCCGGCCGATCCCGGTCGAATAGGTCGCGCGAACCAGGAACTGCGGCGTGAACTCGTATCGGAGCTGCACCGTCGGCAAGGCGTTGGTGTAGTCGGTCCGGCGTTGCACGAAGGCGAGCGTCTGGGCGGGGTTGTCGTCGCTATAGGCGCCGTATTTCGCCCGCGTCGCCTCGACCCGCACCCCGGCCAGCACGGTCCACGGCCCCGCCCTGCCCTGATACTCGGCGTAACCCGCGTAGATGTCCTCCTTGGCCTTGAAGGCTGCGCTCAGGTCGGGCCCGCCGGAGACGGTCCCCGCCAAAGCCGCGTCGCGCACGGCGATCGTGTTCACCTGCGGACCGTTGCTGTAGCGGCCGCCGTAGAAGTCGGTGACCGCCGCCGACGCGGCGCTGGCGAGGCTGAGCGGCGAGATCGCGGATTTGAAGGCCGACGGGTTCGAATCCTTGTCGCGCAGCCGCACCTCGCCGCCCACCTTCACGAAATCGCCCTCGCCGATCAGGCGCAGCGGGACCTGCAGGTTGGCTGCATAGGCCCATTCCTGGTCACGATCCTGTTCGGTGCTGTCGCTCACCGTCTTGATCGCGCTGTAGTTGGCGGGGTCGTTGACTACCGTGGTGTCGACCGCGAGGGCCGGGAAATCGCCGTTGTTGGGGCTGTTGTCATAGGCGAATGGCAGGCCCTGGGGGCCCTTGAACTTCGCGCCGTAGTTCTTGCCCTCCGAGTAGGTCGCGCGGCTGTAGGAGGCGCGGTAGTCGAGGATCACGCCGCCGAACTGGTCGCGGCCGCCCACGGCATAGACCTGGTTGCGATGCGTCTCCTCTTCGTCGGTGCTGGAGAGGGTGATGTCGGTGGTGGTCGCGAAACCGCGCCCGCCGCCCGGCGCAGCGGTGTCGCCCAGGTCGTCGTAGGTCAGCCGGTTCTTTTTGACCGCTTCCTTGTAGCCCGCGAGATTGGCCCGCAGGTACCAGCTGTGGTCGTCGTTCGGCTTGAACTCGAACTCGCCGCCGTAGCCGAAGCGCCGACGGTGGTAGTCGTAGCGCCGCAACTGAAGATCGGCGTAGGACCGGTCCGCCGTGGGGTCGTTGTAGTCCTCCTCGATGTCGTCGAAGCCGCGCCGGTCGTCGCGGTGCGAGGCGGTCAGCACGAAGGAGAAGGGCGTCGGGTTGGAAATCCAGCCGGCGAGCTCGGGCTGCGCCTGGCCGTCGCCCTCGACGATCAGGTGACCGTTCGCGAAACCGAAGCGCGCGCCGAGCGCGCCTTCGATGTTGAACGGGCCGGTCCGATGGTGGGCGTTTTCGTAGCCCCAGCCCAGGGCCGTGTCGAAATAGGCCCGGTCGATGCCGGCTGCGCTGCGCGGGGTGATGTCGACCGTGCCGCCCAGGCCCTCGGCCTCGTGGTCGGGCAGCGTCGTCTTGGTCACCACCAGACCGTCGATGGAGCCGGTCGGAACGGTGTCGAACTCCACCGCGCGTCCGCCGCCGCCGAAATAGGTCCCGTGGGGATTGGTGTTCAGCAGGGGAACCCCGCCGAAGGTGGCGCCCACCAGGTTGCCGTCGATGCCGCGGATATTGACGAAGCGGCCCTCGCCCGTGTCCGTCGAGATGGAGACCCCGGGGATCCGGCCGAGCGCCTCGGCGGCGTTGAAGTCAGGGTACTTCTCGATCGTCTCGGCGGACTGGATGCTGAGGATGTTCGGCGCCTCGTACTGCCGCTCGCGGGCGATCGCCTCCTGCCGCGGCGCGGTGACCACCACGGCGCTCATCGCCATGGCCGTTCCGGCGCTGGTCGCGGCCGCCTCCGCAGCCCACGCGCCGCCGGCCGGGACAAGGCAGGCCGCCGAGCTCGACAACATCAGCGCCAGCCGCACTGCAGATTTCATCGAAGGGCTCCGTCGCCAGAGGTTTCGGACGGGTCCCCGATGAGCTCGCCACACCAGCCAGCGCCCGCCCCAGGCGACGGCTGAAACACTGCGGCTTGTCAGTTCGGTGCAACTTTCTTGTAGGTTTGTTGTCGGGTCCGGAGCGTTCTCTCGGCCGCGCCGGGAACATTACCCAACGACAATCTAGGTTGCTGAATTTCAATCTGGCGACCGGCCATCTGAAGGCTGCGATCAGGCGCGTTTGCGCGATATGATTGTTCTGGACAACCGCGCCCGCAACCTTTGGAGCTCAGCGTGAAGATCCTGGTGCTCGAAGACGAGCCCGACACCGTCGCCTATCTGGAGCGGGGCCTGGGCGAGGCCGGCCACCTCGTCGACGCCTGCGCTGACGGTCGCGACGCCTTCAACCTGGCCTGCGATGGCGGTTACGACGTCATGGTGGTGGACCGTATGGTGCCCGGCATGGACGGGCTGAAGACCGTCAAGTCGTTGCGCGCGGCCGGGGTGCGCACCCCGGTGCTGTTCCTGACGGCGATCGGCGGCGTTGGCGACCGGGTCGAGGGCCTGGAGGCCGGCGGCGACGACTACCTGGTCAAGCCGTTCGCCTTCACCGAGCTGATCGCCCGGCTGAACGCGCTGGCGAGGCGCCCGCCGTTGAACGAGGTGAAGACCCTGCTCCGGGCGCACGATCTCGAGCTCGACATGCTGAAGCGCGTGGTGACAAGGGCCGGCCGGCGTATCGACCTCAAGCCGCAGGAATTCAAGCTGCTCGAATACCTCATGCAGCATCCGGGCCAGGTGGTGACCCGCACCATGCTGCTGGAAAACGTCTGGCATTTTCACTTCGACCCGAAGACCAACATCGTCGAGAGCCATATGAGCCGCATCCGCGCCAAGGTGGACCGCGGCTTCGGCCGCGAGCTGATCCAGACCGTGCGCGGGGCAGGCTATCGGGTCGATGCGGACGCCTAGGCTCCTCAAGACGGCGACCTTCCGCCTGGCCACGGTCTATGCGGGCCTGTTCGCGGTCGGCGCCCTGGTGCTGGTGGCTTTCTTCGACTTCACCATCGCCAACTATGCGCGCGGCGCCCTGCGCGGCGACGTGCTGGCCGAGGCCCAACTGCTCCTGAAGACCGCGCCCGCGGGCGGGGCCGAGGGCGTCGCCCGGCTGGTGCGCCAGCGCGAACAGGTGCTGGGCTCCCAGGCGTTCGACTATCTGGTCACCGCGCCCGATGGTCGGGTGCTGGCGGGCGACCTTCCGCTCCCGGCGGCGCGGCGTGGCTGGAGCCAGGTGGACGTCCCGGCGCCGGCGGACAGCCGAGAGTACGACGGCGAGACCGCCGACGTCCGCACCCTGGGCGCCGGCTTGCCGGGCGGCGGCCTGCTGGTCGTCGGACGCAACACCTACGCCTTTCACGAGCTCGGCGAGGCCATGGTCAACGGGACCGTGGCCGCCGCGGCCCTGATCACCCTGATGTCCGTGGGCGTCGCCTTCCTGATCGGCCGGCAGTTCCTGGCGCGGATCGACGCCGTCTCCGTAGCAGCCGGCCGGATCATGGACGGGCGCCTGGACGAGCGGCTGCCCACGATCGGCATGGGCGACGAGTTCGACCGCCTGGCCGTCAACCTCAACACCATGCTCGACCGCATGCAGACCCTGATGGAGGGCCTGCGGCAGGTTTCCAGCGACATCGCCCACGACCTGCGGACCCCGCTGATGCGGCTGCGCCACAGGCTGGAGAGCGCGCTGGCGACCGATGCCGACGAGCCCCGGCGCCAGGCGCTCGTCGGCGAAGCCATCGACCAGCTCGACGAGATCCTGGCCACCTTCGGCGCCCTGCTGCGCATCGCCCAGGTCGAGGGCGGCTCCGGGCGCGAGGGCTTTCGCGCCGTGGACCTCTCCGAGTTGATGGAGCAGGTGCGCCAAGCCTACGAGCCGGTCGCCGAAGATGCCGGCAAGCAGCTCGCGGCGCGGATCGCCCCTGGGGTCACCGTCTCGGGCGACGAGGAGCTGCTGATCCAGCTCATCTCGAACCTGGTGGAAAACGCCTTCGCCCACGCCGGGACGGCCGAGGTGGTGACATTGGCGGTGAGCGCACAGCATGAGCGCGCGGTCCTCTGCGTCGCCGACCAGGGCCCGGGCGTGCCCGCGGCGGAGCGCAACAAGGTGCTGCGGCGGTTCTATCGGCTTGACCGCAGCCGCTCCACGCCCGGCGCGGGGCTCGGCCTGGCCATGGTTCAGGCCATCGCCCAGCTGCACGGCGGCGAGGTCGAGCTCGCCGACAACGCACCGGGGCTGGCCGCCCGGGTCCGGCTGCCGCTTGCGGTGACGCAGGCTTGAAAACAGCGACGCAGCCGCTTCACGGGATTGTCGCGTTCGCCTGGAAATGTCGCGCCCAGTGACCTGTTCGCTGCAAGTGGAAGCCGATGCTGGAACATGAGGATGGCGAGGCGCTGCTGGCCAGGCTGACGCCGTTGGACCGGAACGGCCTGGACCAGATGGTCGACGCCTTCATCCGCGACGAGCTGGGAAGCCAGAGCGCAGCCTCCATCGCCTATGCCGCGAACGCCTTTTGCGCGCGCGCAGCGGAACTCCCGGAGGCGCAAAGCCTTGTTGTCCGGCGCTTCGCCGCCGCCTTGCGCGAACGGCTGGGCCGCTTACGCTGTCATTGAAGCGCGTTCCGCGCGCGGCCTTCAACCGGATGCCTTGTTCCGGCACCGCGAGCGGCGGCCGGCGATCTCGCAGCGTTTGACGAGGCGGCCATCCGGGTCCCAGACCTTGACCGTCCAGCGGTCGGCTGCACGCCGCTGCAGGGTCATGAAGCCGAAGCCTCCGACCCAGGAACTGAACGCATCCACCTCGGCGCTAGGCGCCGGGCGGGCGTCGGCCGGCAGGACGGCCGGCAAGGGAATAACGTCTTCCTGGGTTCCCGAGAAGCCGGCGATGAATTGGCTCGGGTGCGGACTTGCGAAACTGATCTGCTGCCACACGTGTATGTGGCCGGAGAGGATTACATCAACGCTCTGCGGCAGGATCGCCGGATTGGCCTCGGCGAACACCGACTGGATGCCGAGGGTGACCGGCTTCAGCACGGGCGACGCGACGCCCTTTTCGGCGGCGAAACCCAGGACCGGCTTGTGGACGGCCAGGACGGTGAAGCCTGCGCGGCGTGAGAGCCGCGCGATGGCCGCCGCATCGGCTGCGAAACGGGCGTGGCGTGGATCATCCGGCGGCGTCGGCCCGGTTCCGGCCGTGGTCAGGTCCGCCACCACCACCTGAGCGCCGCCCCCCAGCGGGACGGCGTAGGGGGCGAGATCGTCCGCTTCGGCGTCGTGAGCCGGGTCGTCGCAACGCGTCGCGGCAGTCAGCGGATGCGGATCGATGAAGCGCATCCAACCCTGCCCGGCCCGTGCGCAGTCCTCGTGGTTGCCACGCACGGCGATCCAGGGCGCGGCGGCGAGCAGCGGGGCGGCGGGCGCGAAGAAGTCCGCCTTCCAGGCGTCCCAGCCATAGCCCCAGGGTGAGCCCGCGCAATTGGCCTTTTCCGGCGCGCAGGGCGTCTCCCGGTACTCGTAGTCGCCGACGTGCAGCACGAGGTCCGGTTTCCACGCGGCCGCGCGTTCGGCGATGCGCCGGAAAGGGTAGGCGCCGGGGTCATTGCATGCCTGATAGGCGTCGTCGCCTGCCTTCAATCGGCAGCCCGTGTCGCCGATCACCACCATGCGCCGCACCAGCGCCTTGGGCGCGGGCAGGCGCATCCCGGCCACGCGGACACGGCCGACGCGCGGCGGGAGCTGCGCCTCGCAGGCGAGCACCGGAAAAGCCGAGGGCTTCGACAGCTTTGGGTCCAAGAGCGTTGGCCGCTGCGCCATGACGCCCGCGGGCGCCCTCACTCGCATCGTGTGGACCCGACCATCGAAGCGAATGGGCGGGCAGGTCGCCTCGTCGGTGACCACCCGCGCCTCCGCCGCCCCGTCCGGGCCCATCACCACCATCGCCGCGAGCGGTCGCGCCTGGACGCTTGCGGCCATAGCGCAGGCTGAGGCCGTGGCGGCAAAGCTCAGGCGCCGCGCCCTTGGCATGAGCTCTCTCCTCGGAAGCTGATATCGCGGCCGGCCCGCGCGTTGGATGTCTTGCCGCTCGGGTTGGCTAACATCGACGCCACGACAGCATAATGACGCCGAGATCGCCAGATTTGCAGTGAACCTCGTTTCTACGGCGCGCGAGACCTGATCAACGACCACCGGTCTTATCTCGATGGGGTATACTTGTTGTTAGCGGTGTCATCGAAATTTCTCTGAAAATTCATACGACAAGGCGCCCAAGGTAAGGCGCTGTTAGCCGCGTTGGCGTCGAACTCCGCTCGCCTGGAAGGGAGTGTGGCGTGACGCTGCTGTTCGAGATCGCACCTTATGCCGAGCCCGTCCTGCCCGAGGTGGCGGGCGGGGAGATCTACAAGCGTTTCCAGGCCGAGCCCGATACGTTGGCCATCGCCGTCGTGGACGGCGTTGGCCGCCCTGTCGGTCTCATCGAGCGTAACGCTTTCCTGGGCCGCATGGCCGCGCAGTACGGCCATGCCCTCTGGTCGGGTCGGCCGGTCTCCTTCTGGATGAGGACGGATCCGGTTGTCGCCGACGGCGACATGACCGTCGCGGAGTTCTGCGGGCGGATGCTGAAGGACCGCGCCTCCGAACTGATGGAAGGCTTTATCGTCATCTGCGGCGGGCGTTACGCCGGCGTCGGCACCGCGCTCGCGCTGCTGCAGGCGACCGCCCAGGCCACAGCCTGGCACGCGGACGAGATGGGCCGGCTGGCCCGCGAGGCGCAGGACGCCCTCGCCGCCAAGAGCCGGTTCCTGGCCGTCATGAGCCACGAGATCCGGACACCTCTGAACGGTGTGCTGGGCGTCGCCGAGATCGTTCGGCGAAAGGCGCGGCAGCCGGACCTCCTCCCGTTCGTGGACACCATGCTGGAAAGCGGCCGCACCCTGCTGCGGCTCCTCAACGACGCCCTCGACCTGTCACGGGCGGAGGCCTCGGGCCTCGAACTCAATGAAGAGCCGCTGGAAGTCGCGCAGTTGCTGGCCGATGTGACCGGCCTCTGGACCGCGCAGGCGGAGCTGAAGGGGCTGACCTTGCGCGCCAGCTACGAAGGGGCGCCCGACATCTGGGCGCTGGCCGACCGGGACCGGCTGAGGCAGGTCCTGAACAACCTGGTGGGCAATGCCCTGAAGTTCACCCCGGCAGGGGAGATCAGTGTGCGCCTTCGCGCTGAGATCGACGGCGGCTATGTGCGACTGGCGGGGTGTGTCGCGGATCAGGGTCCCGGCATCCCGCCGGAGCGACAGGAGGACATCTTTGCGCCCTTCCAGCAGACCGAGGAGGGCGTTCGCCTTGGCGGCGCAGGTCTCGGCCTGGCGGTCTGCCGGCAAATCGTCGAGCGGATGAATGGCTCGATCTGGGCGGAAACCAATCCAGGCGGGGGCGCGGCGATCCTGTTCGAGGCGCCGCTCCACCGCGTGCCTGCGCCTGGCCCGATCGAGGAGCCGCCCGCGGCCGCCGAACCGGCCGGCGCCGGGCTGCATGTGCTTATCGTCGACGACAATGAAACCAACCGGCTCGTCGCCGCCACCCTTTGCGAGATGTTCGGCTGCACGAGCGAGGCCGTGGCTGATGGCTACGCAGCGGTCGCCGCGGCCATGAACGGACGGTTCGATCTGGTGCTGATGGATGTGATGATGCCCGGCATCGACGGCGTGGAAGCCACGCGCCGCATCCGGTCGGGCGCGGGACGCGCCAGCCAGATCCCGATCCTTGCCGTCACCGCCAACGCCGATCCCGCCCACGCCAGCTTTTATCGCGCGAACGGGATGAACGGCGTCGTCGAAAAGCCGATCAAGCCGGACCACCTGCTGGCCTCGATGACTGCGGTCCTGCACGTGGACGAGATCGAGGTGACCGCGGTCGCCTGAACCGGCGCCGTGCGTCGGCGGGGGAGCCGCTCAGTTCGCCCTCATGCCGGTTTCGGGCTCCGCCGGAGAACTGGGCTTGCCGCATCGGGTTTCGATGCAGCCGTGCGCCTTGGCGCACATGATGCAGTCATCCCCCTGCCAGACCTCGATCGACCAGCAACGCTCGAGGTCCGGTTCGATCTGGCGCAGCAGGTCGGGCCGGGACGCGAATTCGATGTCACGCTTCCTGACGATTCGCCGACCGGCGTCCAGGTAGAATGCGACGGCGTTCTGCGACACGTTTCCCCCATAACTTTCCGATGGCGCGCGCTCATGTGTCACTATGGTGGAAACGCTAGATTGGCGAATCAATCATCACAGCTACGGCAAAGGGAAGCTGACGCGGGGCGGAAAATCACCGTGGAATCTAACCGACCGGCAGATCAGATATTGTAGTCGCGGCGCGGCTTCTGCGCATGGTCCACGTGCTTGCGCCAGGCCGTTTCTGGGACCCGTTTCAATAGGCGTTGTTCAGGAGCTTGGCCTCGATGTAGTGGCTCTCGGCCTTCCGCCCCGAACCGCCGGCGCGAAGGTCAGCTTCGCCGGATGCGGGCCAACCAGGCGCTGACGCCGAAGCTCACCAGGGCGCAGAACTGGACCACGAAAATGGCGACGACGACGATCTCGCCCGCCGACTCGCGCGCGCCCACGCCTGAAGCCTCGGTCGGAGCGTGCATCAGGGTCAGGCCGGCGATGGCCGCCGGGACGACCGCGCCGAAGACAACGATCGCGGCCGTGCGGCTCCAGACGACCATGCGCGAACCGACGATCCGGGTAGCCAGGGCCGTAGGGGCGGCCACGATCGCCGCGAGGAGCACGATCCCCACAGCCTCAATGAACCACCCCGTCATCGCCACGCCGCCCCCTCCGCCCAGGCGCGATCATGAGGCGCGGGCGGCAGCTCTGCAATGGCTCGACACGCCCTACTGGCAGGCGAGGCATTCCTCGTAGTCGGTCTTGCCTTCGGGCTGGACTTCGAGCTGGACCACGCCCTCGCCGCCGGCGTGGGCGGCGCGCTGCACCGACTTGGAGCGCAGGTAGTAGAGCGACTTGCAGCCCCGCTCCCACGCCATCCAGTGCAGCATGTGCAGGTCCCACTTGTCGACGTCGCCGGGCAGGAAGACGTTGACCGACTGCGACTGGCAGACGTCCGGGGTGCGGTCGGCGGCGAGCTCGACCACCCAGCGCTGGTCGATCTCGAAGGCGGTCTTGTAGACGGCCTTCTCGTCCTCGCTCAGCACGTCGAGGTGCTGCACCGAACCTTCGTTCTGCAGGATCGAGTCCCACACGGCCGGGGTGTTCTGGCCCTTCGCGTCGAGCAGGCGCTCCAGGTAGGGGTTCTTCACGGCGAAGGAGCCAGAGAGCGTCTTGTGGGTGTAGATGTTGGCCGGGATCGGCTCGATGCCGGCGCTGGTCCCGCCGCAGATGATCGAGATCGAGGCGGTGGGGGCGATGGCGATCTTGTGGCTGAAGCGCTCCATCACGCCGCGCTCGGCCGCGTCCGGGCAGGGGCCGCGCTCGGCGGCCAGCTTGCGCGAGGCCGCGTCGCAACCGCGCCGCAGGGACTTGAAGAGGCGCATGTTCCACGACTTCGCCAGCGCGCTCTCGAACGGCACGTTCTGGCTCTGCAGGAAGGAGTGGAAGCCCATCAGGCCCAGCCCCACCGACCGCTCGCGCTGGGCGGCGTAGACGGCGTTCCTCATCTCCGGCGGGGCGCGCAGGATGAAGTCCTCGAGCACGTTGTCGAGGAAGCGCATGACGTCTTCGATGAAGGTCGGGTGGTCGCGCCACTCCAGGAATTTCTCGGCGTTGACCGAGGAGAGGCAGCAGACCGCGGTGCGCTCCTGGCCGAGGTGGTCGGCGCCGGTGTGCAGCATGATCTCCGAGCAGAGGTTCGACTGGCGCACCGAGAGGCCCAGGTCGCGCTGGTGCTGCGGCATGGCCCGGTTCACCGTGTCGGAGAAGATCAGGTAGGGCTCTCCGGTCTGCAGGCGGATCTCCAGGATCTTCTGCCACAGCGCGCGGGCGTCGACCTCGCGGATCACCTCGCCGCTCTTCGGCGAGCGCAGGCCGAACATGGCCCCGTCGCGCACCGCCTCCATGAACTCGTCGGTGATGGAGATGCCGTGGTGCAGGTTCAGGGACTTGCGGTTGAAGTCGCCCGATGGCTTGCGGATCTCCAGGAACTCCTCGATCTCCGGGTGGTGGATGTCGAGATAGACCGCCGCCGAGCCACGGCGCAGCGAGCCCTGGCTGATCGCCAGCGTCAGCGAATCCATCACCCGGATGAAGGGAATGATGCCGCTGGTCTGGCCCGCGCCCTTCACCTTCTCGCCGATCGAGCGCACGCCGCCCCAGTAGGTGCCGATGCCGCCGCCGTTGGAGGCCAGCGCCACGTTCTCGTTCCAGACGCCGACGATGCCTTCCAGGTTGTCGGGCACGCTGTTCAGGAAGCAGGAGATCGGCAGGCCGCGGCTCGCGCCGCCGTTCGACAGCACCGGCGTGGCCGGCATGAACCACAGGTTCGAGATGTAGTCGTAGATGCGCTGGGCGTGATCGGCGTCGTCGGCGAAGGCCGTGGCGACGCGGGCGAACATGTCCTGGTAGGATTCGCCAGGCAGGACGTAACGGTCCTCCAGCGTGGTCTTGCCGAAATCGGTGAGCAGATCGTCGCGCGCGCGGTCGACCTCGACCTTTCGCACCAGCTGGAGCTGCGGCCGCTCGGCCCGCTTCTCCGCCCGGCTCGGGACCCCTGCGATCTCAATCTTGGCCGCTTCGCTGCTGCTCATATCCAAAACCCATTACATTCAGGAGCTTCAGTCCGGATCCCCCCAGAATCCGTCCGTGGCTCCCGGCCCCCATATCTTGTGGGCTGCACACCCACGAGACCCACATATGGGGACACCTTGGCTAAGGAGTCGTCAATGAGGCGAACCATCCGCCCCCAGCCTTTTTTCTTAACGAGGCCTTTCATACGAGGTTTCTCTCTCGGAGATTTCGTCAGCCGGCGATGATGCCGCAGCCCGCCTCACGAGAGTGTGATGAGGCTGAGCGTCCCGAGGCGCGGCCTCAGGCCTCGATGTTCAGCAGCGCCGGATCACCGCCCTGGGCGGCGGTGTTGATCGAGAGCGCGCGCTCGACCGCATAGCGCAAGAGGGCGTGCGGACCGCCGGCCTTGGGCCCGGTGCCCGAGAGTCCCTCGCCGCCGAACGGCTGCACACCGACCACCGCGCCGATCATGGTGCGGTTGACGTAGACGTTGCCGGCGGGGACCGCCCTGCGCACCCGCTCGGCGAAGGTCTCGAGCCGGCTGTGGATCCCCAGCGTCAGCCCGTAGCCCGCCGCCCGCAGCGGGGCGGCGGCCCGCTCCAACTCGGCGGGGTCGTAGCGCACCACGTGCAGGATCGGGCCGAACACCTCGCGGGTGAGGAAGCCCGCGTCCGGGATCTCGGCCATCACCGGCCCGAAGAACGAGCCGACCGCGGGCGCGTCGAGCCGGCGCAGGATCCTGGCCTCGCGCAACAGGCGCGCCAGGTGGGCTTCCAGCGCCTGCCGCGCCTCGTCGTCGATCACCGGGCCGACGTCGGTGCGGGGATCGGCCGGGTCGCCGATCACGAGCGCCTCCATCGCCCCCGAGAGCCCTGCGAACAGCGCCTCGGCGGTCTCGTGCGGCGCGAACAGAAGGCGCAGCGCCGAGCAGCGCTGGCCGGCCGAGCCGATCGCCGAGACGACGACATCGTCGATCACCTGCTCGCGCAGCGCCGTGGTGTCGACGAACATGGCGTTCAGCCCGCCAGTCTCGGCGATGAAGGGGATGATCGGCCCCGCCCGCCCCGCGAGCGTGCGGTTGATCGCCCAGGCCGTCTCCGTGCCGCCGGTGAAGGCGACGCCGGCGCAGTCGGGGTGGGCTACCAGAGCCTGGCCGACGGCTGCGCCCTCCCCTGGCAACAGGTGCAGCAGGTCGGGATCCAGCCCCGCGGCGTGGAACAGGCGCACCGCCTCGGCGGCGATCAGCGGCGTCTGCTCGGCCGGCTTGGCGAGCACGGCGTTGCCGGCGGCCAGCGCGGCGGCGACCTGGCCCGTGAAGATGGCGAGCGGGAAGTTCCAGGGGCTGATGCAGACGAAGACGCCGCGGCCGTGCAGTGACAGCTGGTTGGATTCCCCTGCCGGACCCGGCAGCGTCTGGGGCCGCGCGAACTGCTGCTCGGCCAGGCCCGCGTAGTAGCGGCAGAAGTCGGCGGCCTCCCGCACCTCGGCGATGGCGTCGGCGAGCGTCTTGCCGGCCTCCCGGGCGCAGAGCGCGATCAGCCGCTCGCGGCGGCGCTCCAGGGCGTCGGCCATGGCGCGCAGCACCGGCGCGCGGCCGTCGCCGCCGCGGGCGTCCCAGGCCGGCTGGGCGGCCCTGGCGCGGCGGAAGGCCTCGGCGATGTCGTCCGCGCCCGCGACGCCGGCCCGGCCGAGGATGCGGGCGTGGTCCGCCGGCGCGCGGCGGGCCTCGACCGCGGCGCCCAGCGCGGCCCGGCCGCCGACGATCGGCCCGGCTTCGAGGCGTTCGCCGTCCAGGGCTTCGACCGCCGCTGCGAGACCGGCGCGCACGGCGGCGATTGAGAGGTCCAGGCCCTGGCTGTTGCGCCGGCCGGGCCCGTAGAGATTTACGGGCAGCGGAATGCGCGGATGCGGACCGCCGCCGGCGGCGCGCACTGCCTCCACAGGATCGGCGACCACCTTCTCCACCGGCGTGCGTTCGTCCAGCAGGGCGTGGACGAAGGAGGTGTTGGCGCCGTTCTCCAGCAGCCGGCGCACGAGGTATGGCAAGAGGTCCTCGTGGCTGCCGACCGGCGCATAGACCCGCAAGGGGAAGTCGCCATAGCGCTCGCGGGCGGCGCCGTAGAGCGCCTCGCCCATGCCGTGCAGCCGCTGGTGCTCGACCACCAGTCCCGCCTCGCGCGCCATCTGGCGGACGGAGGCGAGCGTGTGAGCGTTGTGGGTGGCGAACTGGGCGTAGAGCGCCGGAGCCGCCAAGATCAGGGCCCGTGCGCAAACGAGGTAGGCCAGGTCCGTGGCCGCCTTGGTGGTCCATACCGGATAGCCTGGCAGGCCCGCGACCTGGGCGCGCTTGATCTCGCTGTCCCAGTAGGCGCCCTTGACCAGCCGCACCATCAGGCGCCGGCCGCTGGCGCGGGCGATCTTCGCGGTCGCCTCGATCACCTCGGGGGCGCGCTTCTGGTAGGCCTGCACCGCCAGCCCCAGGCCACGCCAGGCGCCCAGCGCCGGCTCGCCCGCCAGACGCTCCAGCAGCTCAAGCGAGATCACCAGCCGGTCCGCCTCCTCGGCGTCGAGGGTGAAGTTGATGTCCGCCTCCGCCGCCTGCGCCGCCAGGCGCAGAACGCGGGGATAGAGCTCGGCCCAGACGCGCTCGGCCTCGCGCGGCTCGTACCGCGGCGAGAGCGCCGAGAGCTTGACGGAAATGCCGTGGCCGGCCTCCGGCCCCTGCCCCTTTGCGGCGCGCCCCACGGCGGCGATGGCCGCGGCGTAGGCGGCCTCGTAGCGCTCGGCGTCGGCCTCGGTGCGCGCGCCCTCGCCCAGCATGTCGAAGGAGCAGACGAAGCCTTCCGCGGCCGCCCGCTTCAGCGCCTTGTCGATGGTTGCGCCGAGCACGAACTGCTCGCCCATGATCCTCACCGCGGCGGCCACGGCCCTGCGGATCACGTGCTCGCCCAGCCGACCCGCGAGCCTTCGAATGAAGCCCGGCAGGTCGCGCTCCACCTGCTCGTCGGGCGCGATCAGCCGGCCGGTGAGCATCAGGCTCCAGGTCGAGGCGTTGACCAGCAGCGA
>CBJNAS010000035.1:0-16985 GCA_966434565.1 uncultured Phenylobacterium sp. | reverse complement strand
GACCGCCATGATGGCCTTCTTCCTGCTGATGTGGCTGATCAACACCACCTCGCCGGAGCAGAAGCGCGGCATCGCCGACTATTTTGCGCCCGCCAGCGTCTCGGAGACCAACTCCGGCTCCGGCGGCATCCTCGCGGGCACGGCGCTGGGCGACGACGGCGCCAAGGCCAAGGGGACCAGTTCGGTCATCGAGGCGCTGGCCCCGGAATCCCGTGACCCCGACGACGGCAAGAGCGCCGAGGCCTCGAAGGCCTCCTCGGCGCGCGATCCCTCCACCGAGGCGATGAACGAAGCGATGAAGAAGCGCGACGACGCGGCCTTCGCCTCCGCCGCACAGTCCCTGCGCCAGGCGCTGCAGGACATGCCGGAGCTCGCCGAGCTCTCCAAGAACATCATCGTCGACCAGACGCCCGAGGGCCTGCGCATCCAGCTCGTCGACCAGGAAGGCCGCTCGATGTTCAACGAAGGCTCGACCCAGCCCAACGACCGGGCCCGGCTGTTGCTGCGCGCCGTCGCCAAGGTGATCAACCAGCTGCCCAACCGCATCAGCATCTATGGCCACACCAGCGCCAGCCCGGGCGGCGCCAAGGCCGAGAGCGATTGGACCCTGTCGGCCGCCCGCGCCGATTCGTCGCGAAAAATCCTGCAGGGCGCGGGCGTGGACCCGGACAGGATCTACCAGGTCTCGGGGAAGGCCACCTCGGAGCCGCTGTATCCGGACGACCCCATGCTTCCCGGCAACCGCCGCATCGCCATCGTGTTGTTGCGAGAGGCGCCGGTGCTTCCGTCAACCCCGGGCCTGTGATGCGAAGGGCCCGCGTTCCGCCTTGCGCAAGGCCCCGGCATGAGCGCTAATCAAGGGGTACAGGGAGAAGGACGCACCAGTCCGTGACGCAGCACTTTGCGACAAGACAGCTCAGGTTCTTCCTGACTGCGCCATCCCCCTGCCCCTATTTGCCCGACCGCTTCGAGCGGAAGGTCTTCGCCCACCTGCCGCTCTCCGACGGCGCCACCGTCAACGACAGCCTGACCCAGGTCGGCTTCCGCCGTTCTCAGAACATCGCCTATCGCCCGGCCTGCGAGGCCTGCAACGCCTGTATTTCCGCCCGCCTGCCGGCGATGGACTACGTCTTTTCGCGCTCCGAGCGGAAGGTGATCAACCGCAACGACGACCTGGAACGGCACCTCGTCGAGGCGGAGGCCACCATGGAGCAGTTCGACCTGCTCCGGCGCTATCTCACCACCCGCCACGCCGACGGCGGCATGGCCGAGATGACCTGGCCCGACTACGTCGCCATGGTCGAGGACACCGCCGTCCGCACCCACATCATCGAATACCGCGCCAGGTCGCAGGACGGCGGTCCCGGAGATCTGGTGGCCTGCGCCCTGGTCGACCTGATGGGCGACGGGCTGTCGCTGGTCTACAGCTTCTACGACCCGTCGATGAAGCGCCGCAGCCTGGGCTCCTTCGTCATCCTCGACCACATCGTCCAGGCCTGCCTCACCAACCTGCCCTACGTCTACCTGGGCTATTGGGTCCGCGGCTCGGAAAAGATGAACTACAAGGTCCGCTTCTCGCCCATCGAGCTCCTGAAGCCGGAGGGCTGGACGCTGGTGTCGACGCGGGACGCTGGGGCGGCGGGGCGCTGAGCGTATCCGGAGCGGACGCTCCGAACGCGGAAGGCCTCGCGCAATCCGGCCACCGCGCTGCTGTCGCCCGCCTGCCCCGTGCCGAGCCCTGTGAATGCCGTGGACCACTCGCCCGGCGCGGTGGCGTGTCCGGCTCCGGGCGCCTAGATTTCCCGCCGTGACCGCACCTCCCGGATCCGCCATGGGCCAGCAGCTTCGCCTGGGGCTACAGGCCGAGGCCGCGCCGACGCGCGAGGCCTTCGTCGAAGGGGCCAGCAATGCCGAGGCGCTGGCGGCGATCGAGGCCTGGCCGCGCTGGCCCGACGGCTGCCTGGTGCTGGTGGGCCCGGAGGGCGTGGGCAAGAGCCACCTCGCCCAGGCCTGGGCGGCCCAGACGAACGCCGTCGTGCTTTCGCGCGAAGCGCCCGACCTCTCGGCGGCGGAGGGGCGTCCCGTGCTGCTGGAGGACGCCGACCGGGGCGCGCCCGACGAGGCGCTGTTCCATCTGATCAACCTGGCCGCGCGCGCGGGCGCGGGCCTCCTGATGACGGCCCGGACGCGGCCGGCCGGCTGGCCGGCGGCGCTGCCCGACCTGCGCTCGCGCCTCAACGCGCTCTACACGGCGGAGATCGAGGCTCCGGACGACGCCGTGCTGGAAGGCGTGCTGCGCAAGTTCTTCCGCGCCCGGGGCCTGAGGCCCGCTCCCGAGGTCTACGCCTACCTGCTGCGGCGTATGCCGCGCTCCATCCCCGGGGCCCAGGAGGTGGTGCGGCGGATGGACGAAGCGGCAGATGGGGCGATTTCCCGACTGGTCGCCCGCGCCGTCCTTGAAGAGGAGACGCAAAACCTTGATCTTTTCGAGTGACAACTGGCGTTCGCGAATGAGGCGGCCGAATCCCGGGCCGGCCGCCGCGCCAACGGAGTCTGCTCGATGACCTATGTCGCGCCGATCGCCTCGGATCCGATAGTCGAGGCCGCGACCACCGCCGACGAGGCCGCCCTCTCCCTCGCCGAGTCCCCGCAGCGCTTCTTCAACCGCGAGCTCTCCTGGCTCTCGTTCAACCGCCGCGTCCTGGCCGAGAGCAAGAATCCCCGCCACCCACTGCTCGAGCGCCTGCGGTTCCTGGCCATCTCCGCCAACAACCTCGACGAATTCTACATGGTGCGCGTCGCCGGCCTGAAGGCGCAGGTGCGCGAGGGCGTGCGCGTACTGAGCCAGGACGGGCTGACGCCGGCCGAGCAGCTGGAGGGGGTCAACGCCGAGGCGGCCGACCTGATGGCCGACCAGCAGACCCGCTGGCGCGAGCTGTGGCGCGAGCTTTCCGACGAGGGCTTGCGGGTGGTCGCGCCCGCCGAGGTCACCGAACGGGAGAAGGAGGCGCTGGAGGAGGTGTTCGCCAACCAGCTCTTCCCGGTGTTGACGCCCCTGGCCATCGACCCGGCGCACCCCTTCCCCTTCATCCCGAACCTCGCCTTCTCCCTGGTGCTGAAGCTGAAGCGGATCAGCGATGGGCGGTTGCTCTATGCTCTGGCCCCGCTGCCGGCCCAGGTGGCGCGCTTCTGGGAGCTGCCGCGCAGCGTGCGCCGGCGCAGCGAGCGGCGCTTCATCTCGCTGGAGAGCTTCGTCGCCCTGTTCCTGGACCATTTGTTCCCCGGCTGCGAGGTCGAGAGCCAGGGCGTCTTCCGCCTGATCCGCGACAGCGACGTGGAGATCGAGGAGGAGGCCGAAGACCTGGTGCGCGAGTTCGAGGCCCTGCTGAAGCAGCGGCGCATGGGCTCGGTGGTCCGCGTGGAGATCGAGCAGGCGATGTCCGAGGAGCTGCGCAGCTTCATCGTGGACAACCTGCACGCCCAGCCCGAGGACATCATCCTGATCGACGGCCTGCTCGGCCTGGACGAGCTCTCCCAGCTGATCCCGCCGGACCGCGCCGAGCTGAAGTTCAAGCCCTTCGAGCCGCGTTTCCCCGAGCGGATCCGCGACCATGGCGGCGACTGCTTCGCCGCGATCCGCGAGAAGGACATCCTGGTCCACCATCCGTTCGAGAGCTTCGACGTGGTGGTGCAGTTCGTGCGCCAGGCGGCCCGCGACCCGAACGTCCTGGCGATCAAGCAGACCCTCTATCGGACATCCAAGAACAGCCCGATCGTCGCCGCCCTGATCGAGGCCGCGGAGATGGGCAAGAACGTCACCGCGGTGGTGGAGATAAAGGCCCGCTTCGACGAAGAGGCGAACCTGAAGTGGGCGCGCGACCTCGAGCGCGCCGGCGTCCACGTGGTCTTCGGCTTCGTCGAGTACAAGACCCACGCCAAGCTCTCGACCGTGGTGCGGCGCGAGGGCGAGGGCCTGCGAACCTATTGCCACTTCGGGACCGGCAACTACCACCCGATCACGGCGCGCATCTACACCGACCTGTCGCTGTTCACGACCGACGCGGCGCTCGGGCGGGACTCCACGCGGCTGTTCAACTTCGTGACGGGCTACGCCCAGCCCGAGCGGCTGGAAAAGCTCTCCTTCTCGCCGGTGACCATGAAGCGCGACCTGCTCGCCCTGATCGCCCGCGAGGCGGAGGCGGCGCAGGCCGGGCGGCCGGCCGGACTCTGGGCCAAGCTGAACTCGCTCGTCGACCCGGAGATCATCGACGCGCTTTACGCCGCCAGCCAGGCCGGCGTCGACATCCGCCTGGTGGTCCGCGGCATCTGCTGCCTGCGGCCCGGCATTCCGGGCCTCTCCGACAACATTCACGTCAAGAGCATCATCGGCCGCTATCTGGAGCACGGGCGAATCGTCGCCTTCGCCAACGGCCAGCCCCTGCCCTCCCCGGAGGCCCGCATCTTCATTTCGTCCGCCGACTGGATGCCACGCAATCTCGACCGGCGCGTTGAGGCCCTGACGCCGATCGAGAACCCCACCGTGCACCGGCAGGTGCTCAACCAGATCATGGTCGCCAACATGCGCGACGAAGCTCAGAGCTGGACCCTGGACAGCGAGGGCCGCTATACGCGGGACCCGGCCTGGGACCACCCGGACGCCTTCTCGGCGCACGAGTACTTCATGACCAATCCCAGCCTGTCCGGACGAGGCCAGAGGGTGAAGGACATGCCGCGCGCGATCGAAGATGTGGCTCCGCGCGGATAACCGCCCCGACGGCCACGCAGGCGGCCGCCAGGCCGCCGTCATCGACCTCGGATCGAACTCGGTCCGCCTGGTGGTCTACCGGCTGGAAGGCCGGGCGATCTGGACCTTGTTCAATGAGAAGGCGCTGGCGGGCCTGGGGCGCGACCTGCCGGTCACCGGCCGGCTCTCGGCCGAAGGGGTCGAGGTGGCGCTGGCCGCCCTGCACCGCTTCCGCGCACTGCTGAGCGGCTGGGAATCGCAGGACATCACCGCGGCGGCTACCGCGGCCGTGCGCGAGGCGGCCGACGGCCAGGCCTTCCTGCGCCGGGTGCGCGAGGAGACCGGGCTTTCGGTCCGCGTGCTCTCCGGCGAGGAGGAGGCGCGCTACGCGGCGATGGGCGTCCTGGCCGGCGACCCGTCTGCGGACGGCGTCGTGGGCGATCTCGGCGGCTCCAGCCTCGAGCTGGTGCGGCTGGAGGATGGCGCGCCGCGCGACGGCGAGACCCTGGCGCTCGGGCCCTTCGCCCTGGGCGCGCCGCGGGCGCTGGACATCGAGCGCACCCGTCGGGTGATCGAGGCCGAGCTCGGCCCGATGGCCGGCCGCTTCCGCGCGCGCTGCTTCCACGCCGTCGGCGGAGCCTGGCGCAACCTCGCCCTGCTGCACATGGAGATGGTCGGCTATCCGCTGCGCGTGGCCCACCAGTACGAGATGAGCCGCGCCGACGCGATGGAGCTGGCCCGCTTCGTCGAGCGGCTGTCGAAATCCTCTCTGGAGTCCATCAAGGGCCTGTCGAAAAAGCGGTTCGACACCCTCCCCTATGCCGCCCTGGTGCTGGAAGCGGTGATCGAGCGGCTGGGCGTCGAACAGGTGGTGATCTCCGCCTACGGCGTGCGCGAGGGGCTGCTGCTGGACGCCATGGACCCGGAGCTGCGCCGGCGCGATCCGCTGATCGCGGGCTGCGAGGCGCTGACCGCCGTGCGCGGCCTTTCCCAGGACCTCGGCGCGGCGCTGGAGAGCTGGCTTTCCCCTGCCTTCTCCCGGATCCCGCCGCTGTTCGGGGCGCGCGACCCGGTGCTGATCGCCGCCGCCTGCCGGCTGGCCGACATCGGCGCCCGCCTGCACCCCGACCACCGGGCGGACATCGCCTTCGAGGAGGTGCTGCGCGCACCCGTCGCCGGCGTGAGCCACGCCGAGCGGGCCTTCCTCGCCAGCGCCGCCTTCGCCCGTCATTCGGCCACCGCGAGTCCGCCCGAGGCGGCGACCGTCCACCGCCTGCTCACGCCCGAGCGCCGCCAGCGGGCGCGCGCGCTGGGCGCGGCCGTGCGGCTCGGCTGCGATCTCTCCGGCCGCAACGCCCAGCTGCTGTCGCACGTGACGCTCGCCATAGACGGCGACCGCCTGCGGCTCGAGGCCCAGCCCGGCTGGGAGGACCTGCTGCTGGGCGAACAGACCGCCAAGCGGGCGCAGACCCTGGCCCAGGCGCTCAAGCTGAGGCTGGAGACGTGGTAAGGGGCCGCTTTTCCCAGCTCCCCCGCTTCCGCGGCGGAGGTAAGGATCGCGCGCCGGCCTCCTTCACACGAGCTGGCGCGCCCTGATCTTTTCGAGGACACCTTCGGCGGCCCGCACGTCGACCTCCTCCGCGGCCTCCCCCGCTACCGGCGACGCCCCGCGCACCTCGGCCGCGCGGGAGGCCATGCCGCCCGGCGGGTGGACGCCCAGGATCTGCTCCAAGGCGGCGAGCGTCGGCGCCGGCGTGCTGCACAGGCGCTCGAGGCTGACAAACCAGGTCTGCTCCGTGGCGGTCTCCGCCAGGGCGCCGTAGGCGGCGCACCAGTAGTCGAGCCATGACTGCAGGCGCGTAAAGTCCGGAGGCGCGCCCGAATCGAGCCAGCCGCCGAAGTCGATCGGACGCAGGTTCTCGCCGAAATCGTGGTGGCCGATTGCCCGCATGTAGTCCCGCGCGAACGGGTCGGCGCGATGCATTCGCAGGAAATTCTCATGCTGGCGCAGCAGGGATTGCGCCTGGGCCAGGGGATCGCGGAAGGGCACGATGATGACCGCGTCGGGGAACAGCCGCGCGATCGTCGGCAGGCGCGCGATATTGCCATTGTTCTTGGAGAGGTAGCGGCGCGCGCCGGGCGTGTCCTCGCGCCGAAGCGCGATGATCTTGCGCATCTGCCGGGCGAGGAAGCCCGCCAGCTCGGGATCGACCTCTCGCGGCCAGGCCTCGATCCGGTCGGGCCGATAGCGCCGCGGGCAGAAGGTCCGCCAGATCACCTCCTCGAAGGCTTCGGGACTGTCCAGGTCGATGGCGAGGCCGTCGCCCTGAGATCGTTCGCGCGCGCCTACGGCGCGGCTCGCGCCCGAGATCCTGCGCCATAGCATCGGCGTCAGCAGGAACGGCATGTCGCGATAGCGATAGGAGGCGAACTCGCCGGTCGCCTCGATGAGCCGCAGCAGCAGGGTCGACCCGCTGCGCGGCAGCCCGGCGATGAACACGGGCCGCGCCGCTTCGATCCCGGCCAGCTCCGCGCGAAACGCCACGTCCTCGATGTCAGCGAGCGCGACCTGGAAGGACCAGGACGCGAAGGCGATCCGGTGCAGGGCCTTTTCGAGACGGGAGAAATTCAGGCCCGCGGTCACGGCGCGCTTCGGGAAAGTCGCTTGGTCACCGCCCCGTAGCCCATCGCCGCCACGGTGCAGGCGACGAGGAACAGCGGGGACATCGCGATCTCGGTCACCGCGCGCAGCGACGCCAGCCGGAGCTGATCCAGTAGCCAGAGCACCGCCAGGGGCGCGGCGACGGCGCCCGCCACGCCGAGCGTGATCCAGAAGCACAGGATGGAAAGCTCGATCGAGCTCTTCTGGGCGAGACGCTCCTTGGCGCGCTCGTCCAGGGCCGGATCTCGCAGGCCTGCGGCCGCAGCCCGCGATATCGCCATCGCGCGGCGCGCCTGGGCGGGCATGCGGAAGGCCAGGACGAGCACGAAGGCGGCCGCGAACAGCGCGAAAGCTTCGAGGAAGGCGATCACGACCGCGACAGCCGCATCGCGGCGCCGGATTGCGCCGGGCGAGGACTCGCTAGGGACATTTCGCGGTCATCTCCTTCAGGCGCTGCGTCGACAGAAAGCTCGGCGGTATTCTCTGGGCGCTGGTGATGTAGCCCAGGGTTCCTGGGCGGCCGACCTGGTTGAAGTACTCCCAGACCACCTCGCCGTGCGGGGTCACCTCCAGCGCCCGCCCCCGGGTCGCCTCGGCCAGCAACAGGTCTCCGTTGGGCAGCAGCTGCTGCTTGCCCATGGTGTCGGTGTAGAACGGATGGCCCGGCGCGCCCTCGAACATCACGCGTTCGGAGCCGTCCTTCAGCGATATCGCGACGATCCGGCTGCTTCCGTCCGGCGGGTCGCGACTATCGAGCTGGTTGTTGTCGAACACGCCGATTGTCGAGCCATCCAGGAAGTCGGCGTCGTGCTGGCGCACGAAGCGGCCGGTGACGACGGCCCTGATGCGCCGGGTGCGCGGGTCGAACACCACGACCGAGCTGATGTTGCGCAGCGAGACCATCACGTCGCCCGGCTGGAACAGGTCGGGCTTCATGGTGCTCGGAAACACCTTGACGTCGTTCAGGTGCAGCGTGTCGCCCGTCACAACTGTGGAGTGGTCCTCCTTGGAGTCAAGATACAACAATCCCTTGTATCCGCTCCGATTGAGCAGGTCGAACATGGAGAACCGCTGCATCACCCGACCGTCGGGCGAGATCTTCAGGATGGCGTAATCGGTGAACGGCGGCCGATAATTGGGCATTCCCGGCAGCGGCGTGGTGCGGGTGACGAGCTCCGGCGCCCAGAAGTTTCCCGCCTCGTCGCGGAACACCGCATGGTGCGTCTGCCGCGCCAGCCGCCAGCGCACGCGGCCGCAGACGTCGACCTGGACCATGCCGAGGTTGTTGTAGTTGAAGGTGAGCGCGCCGTCGGGGTCCAGGACCACGCCATGAATGTGCACGCCCGGGCGCTCGGCTCGCCACGCGTCGGGCGGGATGTGGCGGCCGATGTCGGGCCAGAGCCGGCGCCAGTCCAGGTTCCAGGCGTGCTCGACCGTGCCGTCGGCCTCGATCAGCCGCGCGAACATCGAGCCCTTCGGGCCGGCGCCGACGAGCAGCGTCAGGCCCGGCGCCATGGCCTGGGCGCGGCGCCGCACGGCCCCGCGCGTCTCGTTCGAGGCCAGATAGGGAAATCGCGGGCGCCCGCGGACGGTCGCGACCAGCACCCTGCCCGTCTCTACGGCCGCCGTCAGCTGCCGCATCGGGAACAGCTGGAAGTCGCGGGAACAGAGCCCGTAGAGGTATGCGAACAGCGCCACCCCAAAAACCAGCAGGAGCTTTGGCGCGTACGCGAGCAGCCGCGCCCAAGCGCCCCTTGTATCTCGATCAGCCGAGTTCAGCGCAGCCCCCGTGACCCCGGCGCCGAAAACCCCTGAGCGCCAGGCGATTTCAGCTTTCGGCGCCGCTCGAGCGTGACCGCAACATCCTGAGCAGGCGCTTGATCGGGTACCAGATGAAGCCGACGATTCCCAGGAAGATGGCGCCGATCAGGGTGAAGAAGGAGCTCACCGCGCCCAGGCCCAGCCCGGGACCGACATAGGCGTGGGCGAGGGACGGACTGAGCGCCGCCACGGCGAGCAGGATCAGGCCGGGGCCGCGGATCTTCAGACGAGACGTCGCTAGGCGTGCGGACATTTGGCGGTCAGCTCCTTCAATCGCTGCATCGACATAAAGCTCGGGGGTATTCTCTGGGCGTCGGTCAGGAAGCCCAGGGCGCCGCGGCGGCCGACCTGGTTGAAGTACTCCCAGACCACCTCGCCGCGCGCCGTCACCTCCAGCGCCCGGCCGCGGGTCGCCTCGGCCAGCAACAGGTCGCCATTGGGCAGCAGCTGCTGCTTGCCCATGATGTCGGTGTAGAACGGATGGGCCGGCGCGCCCTCGAACATCACGCGTTCGGAGCCGTCCTTCAGCGACACCGCCACGATCCGGCTGCTGCCCTCGGCGCTGTCGCGGCTGTCGAGCTGGTTGTTGTCGAGCACGCTGATCGTCGAGCCGTCCAGGAAGTCGGCGTCGTGCTGGCGCACGAAGCGGCCGGTGACGACGGCCCTGATGCGCCGGGTGCGCGGGTCGAACACCACGACCGAGCTGATGTTGCGCAGCGAGACCATCACGTCGCCCGGCTGGAACAGGTCGGGCTTCATGGTGCTCGGAAACACCTTGACGTCGTTCAGGTGCAGCGTGTCGCCCGTCACAACTGTGGAGTGGTCCTCCTTGGAGTCAAGATACAACAATCCCTTGTATCCGCTCCGATTGAGCAGGTCGAACATGGAGAACCGCTGCATCACCCGACCGTCGGGCGAGATCTTCAGGATGGCGTAATCGGTGAACGGCGGCCGATAATTGGGCATTCCCGGCAGCGGCGTGGTGCGGGTGACGAGCTCCGGCGCCCAGAAGTTTCCCGCCTCGTCGCGGAACACCGCATGGTGTGTCTGCCGCGCCAGCCGCCAGCGCACGCGGCCGCAAATGTCGACCTGGACCATGCCGAGGTTGTTGTAGTTGAAGGTGAGCGCGCCGTCGGGATCCAGGACCACGCCGTGGATGTGCGTGCCCGGCCGCTCCTTGGGCCGCTCGTCGGGCGGGACGTGCCGGCCGATGTCGGGCCAGAGCCGATCCCAGTCAAGGTTCCACGCGTGTTCGACCGTGCCGTCGGCGTCGATCAGCCGTGCGAACATCGAGCCCTTCGATCCATTTCCCGCGAGCAGCGTCAGGCCCGGCGCCATGGCTTCGCGGCGGTGCAGCACGGCCGTGCGCGTCTCGTTCGAGGCGACATAGGGGAAGCGCATGCGGCCCATGACGATGGCGGCCAGCGGCTTGCCGGTCTCAGCCGCGGCGAACACCTGCTTGCTCGGGAACAGCCGAAACTCCCGGGAGCAGAGCCCGTACAGATAGGCGAACATCGCCACGCCGAACAGGAACAGCATCTTGGGCGCATGGCTCAGCAAGCCTCGCACCGAAGCGCCCTTGGCATCTCTCCCCGAACTACCCAGCAGAGCCCCCATGCCACACGGCTTGAGCCGCCCAAGGCCACGCCTCATGAGCTTTGCTCAACCGTCACCATGAGCTTAGCACGACAGCCACGCTGCACCGCAACCCATCCGGGCAGCCAGCCTCCGAGCGAGTCCAGAGCGCCGCCCGCGGACGTCGGCGGGTTCGGGCGCTGACCATTCCGGCGGCAGCATGCGAATGCAACGCCTGGCGCGACGCAAGAAGGGCGGCGCCAGGGAGCCCAGGCGCCGCCCTCCGAACAGATCCTTTGGGGGATCTGCGCAGCGAGCCGGCGGACCGTCAGGTGCAGGTCGCCCCTGCGGGTTGCGAGGGTCCCGCCGCGATTCCCGCGTTTGGCCGACCCGGTCGCCCCGGCCCGTCCATCAGCTGGAACCGTCTGCTCGCTTGGCGCCCGATCCGGTGCGCCGCGCCGCAGCCCTCCTGCAGACCCCAGGTTTCCCCGGTCCCGGTCCGCTGACAAGAGATCGGCGTTACGTCATTTTTGAAAAACTGGGGACAAGCCTGTGCATCACCTGTGGACCGGCAGGGCGCCGCGCCGAAGACCTCCGCGAGGTCACGGGCGTCGGCTCGCCTCCAGGGTCTCCGGTTGCGAGGAGCGCCCTACGCTCGAGAGCAGGCGTCGCGCCCGCGCGCGAAGCGATTCGGGAAGGCGCAGGCCGATCCCCCGACGCAGGCGCTCGCCTGCAACGTAGATCCGCCCCCAAACCGTCAAGGGTAAGGCGTAGTGCGAGACCCGGCTGGCCTCATTCGCCCAGCGTGACTTGAAGGCCTCGTGGCCTGTCCTGAGATCGAAATCGAGGCCCCGCTCAAAAGCCCAGCGCGCGCAGTGCCACTGCAGAAGCGCGCCCGGGGAGATCTGGCCATGCCGTTCGTCGTAGGCCATGACGAACCCCTCGACGCAGGTCGCGCCGACGCTGCAGAGGCCCGCGGCGATCACCTCGCCGTCGAGCTTGACCGCGAGCAGTGGCCGCCGGCTCTCCAGCCGATCGAGCGTCGCCGCAGCGAACTGCACCTGGTGCGACGTCAGCAGCCAGTCGTTCATCGCCCGCCGCCGCAGCGTGGCCTTCTTGCGCTCGATGAGCCAGAGCCAGACCGCCTTCCGCTCCAGGGAATCGGTGATCTCACACAGCTGCAGGTCGCCCAAAGCCTGCGCACGGCGCAGCTTGCGACGGACCTCCCCGCGCAGGCCGGCTGATCTGGTGGCCAGATAGCTGTCCCAGTCGGCGCAGCCTTGGAATCGAATGCGGCCGGCAGGCAGCGTGAGCAAGCGCACCGCGTCGGCGCGGCTCGCCAGCCAGGGTCCCAGCGGGCCGTCTTCGCGCACGTATGGCAAAAGGAGACCATGCAGTCCGCCTGTGCGCCTCAGCTTTCCGTGGATCGCCGCCATCACCTGGGCGACATCCGCCGAGGGATGGATCAGGAACGGACAGTATTCCGAGCCTTCGGAGCTCAAGGGCGTGGCGATCCGCCAGAGGCCCCGCCGCGCGACCACCAGCGGCAAGATGGCGATCACGCCCAGGGGACCGCCCACCGCCACGAGGAAGAGCTGTCGCCCCTTGTTCCGGCAGACGACGTCCCAGCTCGTCCGGGCCCACTCGAAGCTATCGCTCAGATAGGGCGCATCCATCGCCTCGTAGATCGCCCTCCAATCCTCCTCCAATCCCACGAAATGGGAGAAGTCTTTCAAGACCGCACATGACAGGTGCATGCTGATACTGTTCATCGCGATCAATCCACTTCCGGCCGCGACGAAGATCTGTCGCCCACCATCAACTTACGTCCCCGGAACGGGGGAGCGGCGGCGCAGGACCCTGTTGGCGAGCCCGAAGACTCCGAGCGGGGCACAGGCCAGAAGGCGAGAACGCCGTTTCAGCAGTAGTGCGAAGAACGCCTCGTCCGGGAGGCGAGCGTAGCGCCCGATGTTCTCGAACCACGCCGCGCTGATGCAGGCGCTCCGCTGGGCGCGCGCGACGGCGCCGCGTCGCGCACGGTGGTAGGCCCGCAGGGCGCCGCGGACGTCCGGCTCATTCTGCAGGGCGGCGGCCAGGGCGATGGCGTCCTCCAAGGCCAGCCTGGTTCCCGAGCCGATCGCGAAATGCGCGGTGTGCGCCGCATCGCCCAACAGCGCCGTGCGGCCGCTGACCCAGGTGCGGTTGCGGACTGTGCGGAAACTTCGCCAGCAGGCGTCGCCAGCCATCAGCTCATGACCGTCCAGCTCGCGCGCGAAAATCCGCGAGAGGGCCGCTGCCGCCTCCTGCGGGCCCATGCGGTCGAAGCCGAGGCGAAACCAGGTCCGCGGCGCACATTCGACGACGCACGTGCTCGTGTCGCCATAGGTGTAGGCGTGGAACCAGACACCGCCGGCCGCCGTCTCCTCGAACGCGAAGGTAAAGGGCTCGAACTTCCGCTTCACCCCGAGCCAGATGTACCGGTTGCGCCCCTCCTCGATCCGAGGGCGGAACACCTGCGCCTCGGCGCTGCGCAGGCGGCTGCCTGCTCCGTCGCAGGCGATTACGAGGTCGGCGTCAGGGAGATGGGCGGGGTCCACGATCTCTGTCTCGTAGTGCAAGCGCGCCCCGAGCTCGGCCGCGCGCACCGCCAGGATCTCCAGCAGCCGGCGCCGGCCCAGGGCGTAGGCGCCCGGGCTGTCCCGGCGGATTTCCCGCCCGTTGCGAACGAGGGCCTGGCCCGCCCACCGGACCGCGGCGTCACGGATCATCGCCGCGCTTTCAGGGTCCGCGCGACCGAGCTGCGCAAGGAGATCGTCCCAAAAGACGACGCCCCAGCCCTCCGTGCAACCAGGGGCGTTGCGTTCGAAGACCGTGACCTCGCAGCCGGCGATCCACCTCCTTAGCAGGATCGCCAGGTAGAGCCCGCCAGGACCGCCGCCGACGCAAATGACATGCATCGCTGCAGGATGGCGGGGTTCACCGCCAGAGTATCAAACATTTGAGGATTGCGCTGTCCGCCGCCGCGACTCACCGCGAGGCGGCCGGCTTCGGCGCGCGACGGACCTCCACCACTCGCACCCGGGCGCCGTCCAGCACCAGGGCGAGCTCGCCGCGCTTGAGCTTGAGCGCGTCCTCGCCGAATGCCTCGCGCCGCCAGCCTTTCAGCGCCGGCGTCGGGGCGTCGTCGTCATTAGCGATCAGCTCCAGGTCGGCGACGGTGGCGATCAGCTTGGAGGCCACGCCCGCCTCCTCCGCCCGCGCCTTCAGCAGCACCTTGAGCAGTTCGACGACCGCGCCGGCGGCCGGCGAGGCCTGGGTCTTCGGCCGCTCGATCACCGGGGCGTAGCCGTCGGGGTCCTTCAAAGCCTCGCGCACCGCGGCCAGCAGGTCCGGCCCGAAGCGCGAGCCGGAGAAGCCCTTGGGCACCGAGCGCAGCCGGTCGAGCGCCTCGGCGTCGGTCGGGGTCTGGGTCGCGATCTCGTCGATCGCCTCGTCCTTCAGGATGCGCCCGCGCGGCTGGTCGCGCAGCTGGGCCGTACGCTCGCGCCAGGCGGCGACCGCCTTGTAGACGGCCAGGTACTTGGAGGTGTGCCGGCGCGGCCGCAGGCGCCGCCAGGCGTTCTCCGGCTCGACGTCGTAATTGCCCGGATCGGTGAGGCTCGCCATCTCATCGGTCACCCAGGCGAGGCGGCCTTCCTGCTCCAGGCGCTGGCGCAGCTTCGGATAGAGCTCGGCCAGGTGGGTCACGTCGGCCAGCGCATAGGTGAGCTGGTTGTCGGACAGCGGCCGGCGCGCCCAGTCGGTGAAGCGGCTGGACTTGTCGAGCTCGATCTTCAGCATCTGGCGGACCAGGGCGTCATAGGCGATCTGCTCGCCGAAGCCCGCCGCCATGCCCGCCACCTGGGTATCGAAAAGCGGGCGCGGCATCGCCTGCAGATTGTTGAAGATCTCCACGTCCTGGCGGGCGGCGTGGAACACCTTCAGGATGCCGGTGTCGCGCAGGACGGCCAGGAACGGCTCCAGGTCGATGCCTTCGGCCAGGGGGTCGATCACGGCGTGCGCATTGGGCGCGGCGGCCTGGATCAGGCAGAGCCTCGGCCAGTAGGTGGTCTCGCGCATGAACTCGGTGTCCACGGCGACGAACGGCTGGCCCTTCAGCCTCTCGCAAAACCCCGCCAGTTCCGCGGTGGTGGTAATCGGCGTCATCGATTAGCTATAGCCTCGCGCGCGCCCGAGTCTGCAAGCCCGCGCATCAAGAGCGGTCCCTTCTTTGGGCGGTCCCTTATTTGGTTGAAGGCGTCACCTCAATGTCCGATCGTCAGAACGGCCTCACTTATGCGCAAGCTGGCGTGGACATTGACGCGGGCAATGCGCTCGTGGAGCGTATCAAGCCGCTGGCCAAGGCCACCCGCCGCCCGGGCGCCGAGGCCTCGCTGGGCGGATTCGGCGCCCTGTTCGACCTCAAGGCGGCGGGTTATGCCGACCCGCTGCTGGTCACCACGACCGACGGCGTCGGCACCAAGCTGAAGGTCGCCATCGAGACCGACCGCCACGACACCGTCGGCATCGACCTCGTCGGCATGTGCGTCAACGACCTGCTCGCCCAAGGCGCCGAGCCCCTGCTGTTCCTCGATTACTTCGCCACCGGCCAGCTGAACGTCGACGCCGCCGCCACGGTGGTGGCCGGGATCGCCGAAGGCTGCCGCCTGGCGGGCTGCGCCCTGGTGGGCGGCGAGACCGCCGAGATGCCGGGCATGTATGCGCCCGGCGACTACGACATGGCCGGGTTCTGCGTGGGCGCCGTGGACCGCGACAAGGTGCTGCCGAAGCTCTCCGAACAGAAGCCGGGGGACATCCTGATCGGGCTGGGCTCGTCCGGACCGCATTCCAACGGCTATTCGCTGGTTCGCCGCATCGTCGAGCGCTCGGGGCTGTCCTGGGAGGCGCAAGCCCCCTTCGCCCCCGGCCTGAGCATGGCCGAGGCCCTGCTCGCGCCCACCCGCATCTATGTCCAGACCGTCCTGCCGCACCTGAAGGCCGGCCGCATCAAGGGGGTGGCGCACATCACCGGCGGCGGCCTGGTCGAAAACCCGCCGCGCGCCATCGCCGAGGGCCTCGTTCCGCGCTTCGACTGGAACGCCTGGGCCCTGCCCCCGGTGTTCGAATGGCTGCAGGAGATCGGCGGCGTCACCGACCACGAGCTTCGCCGCACCTTCAACTGCGGCGTGGGCCTGGTGCTGATCGTCGACACCCACGAGCTTCCGGACGTGCTGGAAGGCCTGGTCCGGGCCGGCGAGGACGCCTTCGTGGTGGGCGAGCTCGGCAAGGCGCTGTAGCCGCGATTTCGCGACAAAGTTGAACCGCGACATCTTGAAGCTGCACCGATTTGGCCGATTGCGGGGGCCCCAAAGCGGCCGCAGTCTCGCCACATGCCTTGCCCCATTCCCGCTGTCGCCGCGGCCGCCGCCGCCCTCCTGATCGCCCTGCCTGCGGCCGCGTCAGCGCCCTCGGACGTGCGGGCGACGGACCCGCTCCCCACGGCCTTCCTGCAGTTCTTCTTCAAGTGGAAGGCCGAGCCGAAGAACCTGCGGTTCTCCGAGTTGCGCGTGCTCGACGCGGGCGGCGAGCTGCGCGTCCTCTGCGGCGCCTACGACATGCCCGGCCAGACCGCGCGGCCGTTCCTCGTGCTGGGCGATTCGAGCCCCGCGGCCTCGGCCGCCTGGGAGCCCGGCAGCTTCCCCGAGAGCGATCCGCTCTATCCGCGGCTGATGGACGACCTGAAGTCCTGCCAGACCCTCGGCGACGTGGTCACGGCGTCGCGCTGAATTTCAGCTCCCCCGCTGAAAAGCGACGAGTTCACACAGCACGGCACGAAGAACGCCCCCTCAGTCGCCTTCGGCGACAGCTCCCCCGCTACCGCGGGGGAGCATCTTGGCGCTCCAGGTCCTCCACCGCGCAGCGGGGGAGGTGGCTCCCGCCGCAAGGCGGGAGACGGAGGGGGCGTTCGGCCCAGACGTGTGAATCCGGAGCGCTGAAAAATGACGCGACGGGAGAGGCAGGGCTACACCTCAGGCGCCGTAGCCCTCGGGCATCTCGTCCTCCTTCAGGAGGTCTTCCTTGGACACGGTCTCGTCCTCGACCTTGGCCTTGGAGATGATCAGGTCGACCACCTTGTCCTCGAAG
>CBJNAS010000034.1:0-17257 GCA_966434565.1 uncultured Phenylobacterium sp. | reverse complement strand
CTGATGACCGAGGAGGGCCGCCCGCTGGTGCGCGCCTATTCGATCGCCAGCCCCGCCTGGCACGACGAGATCGAGTTTTACTCGATCAAGGTGCAGGACGGCCCGCTGACCTCGCGGCTGCAGAACATCAAGGTGGGCGACCAGGTGCTGATCGGCCGAAAGCCGACCGGGACCCTGGTGCTGGACGGGCTCAAGCCGGGCAAGCGCCTCTATATGCTGGGCACCGGCACGGGGCTGGCGCCCTGGCTGTCGCTCGCCCGCGATCCGGAGGTCTATGAGCGCTTCGACGAGGTGATCGTCACACATACGGTGCGCGAGGCGGCCGATCTGAACTACCGCGAGCTGTTCGAGCGGGACCTGCCGAATGATCCGGACCTCGGAGAGCTGATCGCGCCGAAGCTGAAGTACTATCCGACGGTCACCCGCGAAGCCTTCAAGACGCAGGGTCGTATCACCGACCTGATCGCCTCCGGCCAGATCTTCAGCGACCTGGGCGTGCCGGCCCTCGATCCGGCGGTGGACCGGCTGATGCTCTGCGGCGGGCCCCCGGTGCTCGCCGACCTGAAGAAGCAGCTGGAAGGCCTGGGCTTCGAGGAAGGCTCCATCGCCAACCCCGGCCACTACGTGCTGGAAAAGGCGTTCGTCGAGACGTGAAAGCCTACTCGAGGGCCTGAAGACCCCCCTCAGTCGCCTTTGGCGACAGATCCCCCCATCCAGATCCTCCACCGCGCAGCGGGGGAGGTGGCTCCCGCCGCAAGGCGGGAGACGGAGGGGGCGTTCGGCGCCGACGTGTGAATTCGGTACCCCAAAAAGGGAGGGAGAAGCCTACCGCGGCGGGCAGCCCTTGAAGTCGCCGACCTTCACGGCGGTCAGGCTGGCCAGGTTGAGCGCCTTCAGCGGGTTCATGGAGGCGGCGGAGAAGCCCGTGAAGAGGTCGATCCGCTGGCCTTTGATCGCGCCGCCGGTGTCGGAGGCGTACCAGTAGCCGTCGTGCACGCTGCCGTCGGGCATCTTCAGGCCGACGGTCTCCTTGATGAACAGGATCGAGCCCTTCGGGATCAGGGTCTTGTCGACCGCCGCGGTGCGCATCGCCACCACCCGGCAGCCGAGGGAATCCAAAGCGCCCACGCCCTTGACGCCGGCGTGGTAGAGCGTGGCCTTCACGTTCCAGCCGGGCGCGCCGGGCATGGAGCCGGTGACCACGGACATGATCATGTCGCCGATGGGATCGGGAGTCCCGGCCTTGGCGGCGGTGGTGAGCGCAAGAGCCGAAACAACGGCCAGGGCGGCGAGGCGGCGTCGCATTGACGGCGTCTCCTTCGTCGTTGAACTGGTTGGCGGGGAGCCTAATCAAGCCATTGCGATCAGGCAACCCCATGCGGCGAATGGTGTCGTGACCTAATTAGGTCACATTTGTTCAAACGCGGTTGCCGGCGGGCTATGTTGAAGATCTGTGTGGCGGACGCGGCCAGTCGAGGGGGCGAGATGATCGCGATCTACGGCGACTCCATCTCGGGAAACTGTCTGAAGGTGACGTGGACAGCGGATTTCCTGAACCTGGCCTATCGCTGGATCGAGATCGCGATCCTCAGGGGCGAGAGCCACACGCCGGCATTTCTGGCGATGAATCCGGCCGGCCAGGTCCCGGTCGTTCAGCTGCCGGACGGACCCCCGCTCGCCCAGTCCAACGCCATTATCCTCCACCGACGCGTGGAGCAGGCGCTCGGGATCGCGAGCTGAATTTCCGCCCCATCAGCTGCCGGATTCACACGTCTGCGCCGAACGCCCCCTCCGTATCCCGCCTTGCGGCGGGGGAGCTGTCGCCGAAGGCGACTGAGGGGGCGTGACGCCGGCTTGCGCCGATGGCGATCTCGCAGCAGAGGGAAGGGATGCGCCGTCTGGTCTCGCTTTCGCTCGCAGCCGCCCTCTGCGCGCCCACCGCCGCCCTCGCCTGGGGCGCCACCGGCCACCGCATCGTCGGCCGGGTCGCCGTCCAGGCCCTGCCGCCGGCGCTGCCGGCCTTCCTGCGCACGCCTCGGGCCATCGACGACGCCGGCGAGCTTTCGCGCGAGCCGGACCGCTCCAAGGCCGCGGGCAGGGCGCACGACAGCGACCGCGATCCGGGCCACTTTCTGGACCTTTCGGACGACGGGACCGTGCTGGGCGGGCCGAAGCTTTCGGCGCTGCCGCCGACCCGGGCGGACTATGAGACCGCGCTGCGGGCGGCGAACGTCGACAGCTGGAAGGCCGGCTACCTGCCCTATTCGATCGTCGAGACCTGGCAGCAGCTCGCCCACGACTTCGCCTATTGGCGCGTGCTCGCCGCGGCCGAAGCCAATCCCGCCTGGGCGAAGCATCGCGCCTGGTACGTCCAGGACCGGCGCCGGCGCGAGGCGCAGATCCTGGAGGACGTCGGCCAGCTGTCGCATTTCGTCGGCGACGGCGGCCAGCCGCTGCACGTGACCGTCCACTTCGACGGCTGGAAGGCCTGGCCCAATCCCCAGGGCTACACCCAGGCGCACGTGCACGCCCCGTTCGAGGGGGACCTCGTGCGGGCGAGCGTGCGGCCGGCGGAGGTGGCGGCGCGGCTTGCGCCGGTCCGGCTCTGCGGATGCGACATCGCGCAGCGCACGGCCGACTACCTCGCCGAAACAAACCGGCGGGTGGTTGCCTTCTACGCGCTGGAGAAGGCGGGCGGGCTTGCGTCCGGCGATCCGCGAGGGCCTGACTTCGCCACCGACCAGCTGGCCCGCAGCGCCGGCGAGCTGCGCGATGAGATCGTCGAGGCCTGGATCGTCAGCGCCGACGAGCCGGTCGGCTGGAAGCCGGTCGCCCCGGCCGATGTCGCCGCCGGCAAGGTCGACCCCTTTCCCGCGCTCTATGGGAGCGATTGATGAACACGCCGCAGTTCGGCGAGCCCGAGCCCGGGCGCGCCTATCCCGACCGGCCCGCGGCCTTCGTGCTCCTCGAGCGCGACGGCCGGATCGCCTGCGTGCGAGTCGCCTTTCGTCGGGACGGGCCGAAGATCGACCTGCCGGGCGGCGGGCTGGATCCGGGCGAGACGCCGCAGCAGGCCGCCGCGCGCGAGTGCGGCGAGGAGGCCGGCCTGAAGGTCGCCGTCGAGGGCGAGCCCTTCGTCCGCGCCGACCACTTCTTCATCAACTCCAAGGGCGAGCCGAACAACACCCGCGGGGTCTTCTTCACCGGCCGGCTGGAGGGTGAGGACCCGGCGCTCAAGATCGAGGACGACCACAGCCTGCTGTGGCTGGAGCCGCTGGAGGCGCTGCGCAGCCTGGACCGCGAGTCGCACGCCTGGGCGGTCGCCGCCTGGCTGCGGCGGGTGCAGAGCTGATGCCCCCCACCCCCACGCCAATGGGTGTTCGTCAGACGCGGGCGTCCAGGGCGGCCTGGGCGAGGCGGGTCTGGGCGTCGCTGTCGCCGGCTCTTGCGGCCACCTGGGAGAGCACGGCGGCCAGGCCGGCCGCCTCGGCCCTGGCGGCTTCCGCCGCCTGGGCGCTGCGAAAGCCCTGCTGGCGCAGGCCGACGATCTCGGCCGCCAGGGCGAGCAGGGCCTGGCGCCAGAGCTGGTCGCGGAAGCCGGGATCGCGCATCAGCGCCGCGCAGCGGGCGGTCTCGGCCTCGCGCTGCTCCAGGCTCGCGCCGGCGCGCAGCGAGGCGGGAAAGCTCAGGCTGGTGGCGACCGGCCGGGTGGCGGCGCGGATGCCCGGCAGGGTCAGGAATTTCCGCCACATGAAGAGGTCGCTCCACAGGTCCGGCGGCGCCGGCGACCAGCCCAGCGGCAGCGCGCGGTAGGTCTCCAGCCGGTAGACCGCGCTGGTCGGGCCGAAGCTGTTGTAGCGGGCATTGAGCATCGCCCCCTGCACGACCGGCAGCGCCAGGTCGGCCAGCTGCACCCTGGGCGCGCCGTCCGCGGTCAGCAGGATGCTGAGCAGGTTCCCGAAGTCGGCGACCTCCATCAGCCGCGCCGCCTCGGCGAGATGGTCGGGAAACCAAAGGTCGTCGTCGCCGATCTGGCAGATATAGCGGCCGCACGCCTGCTGCAGCGCCTGGTGACGCCAGGCCTCGCCGTGCCGCTCGCCCTTTGGATGCGGGAATACGCGCACGCGCGGGTCGGCGGCGGCGAAGTCCCGCGCGGCTTCCACGGTCGCGGCCGGCGCGCCGTCGCAGACGATGAACAGCTCCAGCTCGGCGCAGCTCTGGGCCAGGACAGAGCGGACGGCGTAGGGCAGCAGCGCCGGCGGCCGGCGCACCGGCAGCAGCACCGTGAACAGCGGCTGGGTCATGGCGCGGCAAGCGCCCGCTCGATGTCGGCGAGCCGCTCGACGATCAACAGGCCGTCCTGGGCGCTGGAAAGTGGCGGCGGACCCTCGCCGCGCACATGGGCGAGGAAGGCCGCGAGCTCAGACTCCAGCGGCATCTCGCGGGAGATCGGCAGGAATTCCTCCACCGCTGCGGCGGAGGCGGGCGGACCGCGGCGCACGCGCAGCCGCTCTTCGTAGGCGTCGGTCAGCTCCAGCGTCGCCCGCTCGCCCACCAGCAGGTGCTGGCGCCGGTGACCGGTCTCGACCGCGCCTACGTCCAGGGTCACCTGGACCTCGTCGTCCTGCAGCACGGCCGTGAAGCCGAGGTCCGGCCGGCCCCGGGCCAGGGGAAAGGCGTGGCTTAGGGGTGGGATGCGGCCGAGGACGTGCAGGGCGATCGCCAGGTCGTGGGGCGCCAGGATCCAGAGCACGCTGACGTCGGTGTGCGGATTGGACCACTGCCAGCGGGAGGCGCGCAGAGCGAGCACGCGCCCGACCGCGCCGGCGGCGACCTGGGCGCGCATGGCCTCGACGGCGGGGTGGTAGCGCCACTTGTCCATGACGAAGAGCCGGTCGGGGGCGAGCGCCGCCAGCCGGCGGGCGCTGGCCAGGTCGGCGGTCATCGGCTTTTCGACGAAGATCGGCTTGCCCGTGGCGACCAGCGCCTCCAGCACCGCGGCGTGGGTGATCGTCGGGGTGGCGACGATGTAGGCATCCAGGCCATCGGCAGCGGGCAGGGCCGTCGCGGCGGAACGTGCGCCGGCCCGGCGGGCGAGTTCCGCCGAAGCTTCCGTGCGGCAGGCGACGTGGACCTCGGCGCCCATCGCCAGCAGGTCGCGCAGGATCAGCCGGCCCCAGCGGCCGCAGCCCAGCAGGCCGATGCGCGGCCTCATGCGGCCCCGCGCGCCTGCAGAGCGGCGCACAGCTCGGCGTAGCTGCCCGCGTCGCGGTCGCGCGCCGACAGCATCGGCGCCGCGCAAGGCCAGGCGAGGCCGAGCTCGGCCGCATTCCAGGCGCAGCCCAGCTCGTCGCTGCCGTCCCAGGCTTCGGACACGCCGTAGACGTGCATGGCGGGCTGCGGGAAGTAGAAGCCGTGGCACACGCCCGGCGGCACGACGACCATGCAGGGATCGTCCGCCGCCAGCCTGAGCAGGACCGAGCGCCCGAAGCTCGGCGAGCCGCGCCGGGGGTCGTGCAGTCCGAGGATCATCTCGCCCGTGGCCATGGTGAGATAGTCCACGTGGCGCGCATGGGCATGCACGCCGCGCAGGACGTTCGCCTCGGAGCGGACCATGTTCCATTGCGCGGGCGGCGCCTTGGGCGACCAGGCCTGGCGCCAGATTTCCCGGAAGGCCCCGCGCGTGTCCACGTGGTCGCACAGCGGATGCAGCTCCACGCCAGCCGGCAAGGCGCCCGGCTCGGCCGAACTTGCGGACGGAAAGGCGAGGTTCAGCGAAATGAGCCGCCCTCCCTGCGTCATGGTCCGGCTTGCGCTCCTTATCACGCGCACGGAGAGATTGAAGCGCCCAAGGCCTGGATCGCCGCGTCCAGACCGGGCGCGCGCTGCATGGCCTGGGCGGTCAGCGCCGCGCGCCGGCGCCAGAGGTCGGCGTACCAGGCCGCGCGGCGGGGCGCCTGGTCGGCGAACATCCGCTCTGCCCGCACATGGTCCCACGCGCGCCGGCTGAGCGTGCGCTGCATGCCCGGGTCCGCCAGGGCCTGGCTCAGCAGCGGGGCCCAGTCCTCCAGCCGGGCGGCGAGGAAGCCATTGACCCCGTGATCGATCACGCCCGCGTAGACCACCGGCGAGGCGATCGTGAGCACGCCCGCGCGCGAGGCGTCGAGGAACTTCGCATCGCTCTTGGCCTCGGCGCCCGGGCCGGGAGCCAGCGGTGACAGGCAGACAGCGCATTCGGCCAGGCGCGCCAGATAGGACTCGTAGGGGAGGTAGGGGTAGAACCGCTTGTTCGCCGTGGGCAGGGCGGCGAACACCTCGGCGTCGCCCACCACCACGAACTCGGCGTCCGGGTGGGCCATCGTCGCCGGCGCCAGGGCGCGGGCGACCTCCACGGCGAAGGCGCCGCGCTGGATCGCGCCGTAGAAGACGCGCTTCGGCCGGTCGGCCGCGGGAAACGGCGCCAGCTCGAAGACGGCGTTGGGGAACACCTGCACCTCCGGGTTCACCGTCCGGAAGAGCGCGGCCAGCGGTTCGGTCGACGTCTGGACGCCGTGGGCGTAGCCGAACAGCGGCAGGTCGGCTTGCGCATAGATCTCGCCCGGCGCCTTGGGCATCAGCGAGGGGTGGTCGTCGAACTCCAGCACCAGCACCTGGCCGCGCGCGCAGGCCGCGGCCAGCTCCCGTCGGGCCACGGCGAGCGAGCCCAGCATCGGCCGTTGGACGACCAGCACCTTCGGCGTGTCGACGGCCAGTCCCTGCAGCGGGCGGGTGGGCGGGGTGACGTAGTCGACGATCAGGTCGGGTTCGGCGGCGAGGGCCTGGGCGGGCAGGCGCGTGCGCACGTCCATCAGTCGCGGGGCCAGCGCCAGCACCGTCACCCGCAAGGGCGGGGGCGGGGGAGCGCCGGGCGGCGCCTTGCGCGCCCGCAGCACGCCGGGCGCATCGGCGTCGGGGGCGGTCAGCGGGACCAGGCCGGCCGCGCCGAGCTGCGCCTTGACCGCCGCGCGATCGGCTGGCCCGGGCGACCAGCGCGCGACCAGCACGCCGCCCGGGCTCAGCGCCGCGGCGGCGCGGGCCAGCCCCTCGGCGGAGGGCGGGCCGCAGAGGGCCACGGCGTCGAACGGCGCCTCGGCGGCGAGCGCCTCGTCGCCGTCCTCCGGCAAGATGGTGAGCGCAGCGGCGGGGTTGCGGGCGAGACAGGCCCCGGCGAACGCCACACCCCCCGAGCCGCGGTGCAGGATGCGCCGCGCCGCCGCCGGCGTGGCGGCCAGCAGGGCCTCGTCCAGGCCGTAGATCCAGGAGGCGGCGCCGGCGCGCCGGCAGGCTTCCGCCAGGAGGTCGGCGAGCGCCTTGCGCGCCAGGACGGGCGCGGCGTCCTCGGGCGAACGGGCCGGATGCAGGCGCACCCGCGGCGAGGTCGCCAGCGCGGCCCAGGCCGCATCGGGGCGGAACGGCGAGGCTGCCGCGATCGGCGGCCCGTCGACGTTGACCGCGGCGGGGTCCGGCGGCTCGGCGGCGGGCGGGGCCAGGACGATTCGTCGGACGTAGGACCCTCTCAGCCGCAGCGCGACCGCCGCGCCGCGATCGACGCCCAGCACCACCGCCGAGCCGGGTCGCAGGGCCGCGGCGAGCGCCGGGTCGAGGGCGTCCGCCAAGGCTTCGGGGGCAAGGTCGGTCGCGCCGCCGGCCACGCGGACCAGCCAGACATCGGCCATGTCCGAGGCCGCGTCGAACACAGACGCCAGCTCGGCCGGCGCGACCCGGCCGCAGAGCGCGATCACCGCCGGCCGGCGATTTTCCGCGGGCGCGGGGGTGCGCCACGGCGACAGCTCGATGCGGGGCGTTTCGGCCATCGCGCGTTCGCAGGTCCTGCTTCGATCGGGGCGCAGAGTTGAGCACCAAGCCCGGGGGGCCAGCAACCTCCTCGCGGGACCGCCGCGGGTTTGCGTCGGCCGGCGCGAGCGGCTACTGCGGGGGCCTGCCCCGGAGGACCCATGGCTGAGGCGAACCTGATCGACGGCAAGGCCCACGCCGAGCGCCTGCGCGCCGAGGTGGCCGAGCAGGTGGCGCAGCTGCGTCGCGAGCATGGGCTGCAGCCGGGGCTGGCGGTGGTGCTGGTGGGCGAGGACGCCGCCAGCCAGGTCTATGTCCGCTCCAAGGGCGAGCAGTCGCTGGCTGCGGGCATGCATTCGGTGACCCACCGGCTGCCCGAGGACACCGAGCTCTCGGAGCTCCTGACCCTGATCGGCGATCTGAACGCCGACCCGCTGATCCACGGCATCCTGGTGCAGCTGCCGCTGCCCAAGCACCTCGACGAGAAGGCGGTGCTGGCGGCGATCAGCCCGGACAAGGACGTCGACGGCCTGCACGTGGTCAACGCCGGACGCCTGGCGAGCGGCCTGCCCGGCCTCTACCCCTGCACGCCGCTCGGCTGCATGATCCTGCTGCGCGAGATGCTGGGCGACCTGCGTGGCAAGCGTGCGGTGGTCGTCGGCCGCTCGGTGCTGGTGGGCCGGCCGGTGGCGCAGCTCTTGCTGCAGGCCGACTGCACGGTCACCGTCGCCCATTCCCGCACCCAGGACCTGCCGGCGGTCTGCCGCGAGGCCGACATCCTGGTGGCCGCCGTCGGCCGGCCGCGGATGATCCGCGGCGACTGGATCAAGCCGGGCGCGACCGTGATCGACGTCGGAATCAACCGCGTGCCCTTCGACGATCCCGAGAAGGCCGCCCAGGGCAAGACCAAGCTGGTCGGCGACGTCCACTTCAAGGAGGCGATGCAGGTCGCCGGCGCCGTCACCCCCGTGCCGGGCGGCGTGGGGCTGATGACGGTGGCGGTGCTGCTGCAGAACACGGTGACCGCCGCGCGGCGCCTCGCCGGCCTGGACTGACGCAAATGAGGCGGTGAGGTTGGATCGGTCTGCTGGAGCACCGGAATTGAGCCGGCGGAACGCCCCCTCAGTCCGCTTCGCGGACAGCTCCCCCACAAGCGGTGGAGCATCTGGCGCCCAGATCCTCCCCCGCAAGCGGTGGAGGTGGATCGGCGCGGCACGCGCCGAAACGGAGGGGCGTTCCGGCCCGAACGTTGACATTCCACGCCCAAGGCGTCATGGACCCCGCATGATCCTCACGGCCGGCCAATATTCGTTTTGGTACTTCGGCTATCCGACGCCCCTGGCGCCGGCAGAGGATCGTTCGGCCTAAGAGACACCCTCCAGCCCGAACCCTCCCGCAGCCGCCAGGACCTGGCGGCTTTTTTCATGGCCGCCGATCCGCCGAATTTCAGGAACCGCCATGTCTTCCAGGACCGACGACCTCAGGATCGAGCATCTCAGCCCCCTCGATCCGCCCGCCCAGGTGATCGGCGAGGCGCCCGCCACCTCGCTGATCGAGGAGACCGTCACCGGCGCCCGCCGCGCGGTGCAGCGCATCCTGCACGGCCCGGACGACCGCCTGCTGGTGATCGTGGGCCCGTGCTCGATCCATGATCCGACAGCGGCGATGGACTACGCCCGGCGGCTCGCTGAGCAGCGGCGGCGCCACGCGGGCGAGCTGGAGATCCTGATGCGCGTCTACTTCGAGAAGCCGCGCACCACCGTGGGCTGGAAGGGGCTGATCAACGACCCCGGCCTCGATGGCAGCTTCCGCATCGACGAGGGCCTGAGGCTGGCGCGGCGCCTGCTGCTGCAGATCAATGCGCTCGGCCTGCCGGCGGCCTGCGAGTTCCTCGACCTGATCACGCCGCAGTACCTGGCGGACCTGGTGGCTTGGGGGGCTATCGGCGCGCGCACCACGGAAAGCCAGATCCACCGCGAGCTGGCCTCAGGCCTCTCCTGTCCCGTGGGCTTCAAGAACGGGACCAACGGCGACGTGAAGATCGCGGTGGACGCGGTGCTGGCGGCGGCCCATCCGCACCATTTCCTGGCGGTCGACAAGCAGGGGCGGGCGGCGATCGCGGCCACCACCGGCAATGCGGACGGCCATGTGGTGCTGCGCGGCGGGACGAAGCCCAACTACGACGCCGAAAGCCTGGCGGCGGCCGCGGCCGAGCTGGCCAAGGCGGGCCTGCCCACCCGGCTCGTGGTCGACGCCAGCCACGCCAACAGCGCCAAGAACCCCGCCAACCAGCCGAAGGTGGTCGCCGACCTCTGCGCCCAGGCGGCCGCCGGCTCGCCGCACCTGATGGGGGTGATGATCGAAAGCCATCTGGTGGCGGGCCGCCAGGACCTGGCGCCCGGGCGTCCGCTGACCTACGGCCAGTCGATCACCGACGGCTGCATCGGCTGGGAGACCACCGAGGCGGTGCTGGCCGACCTGGCGGACGCGGTGCGGGCCAGGCGCGGGGCGCGTGCGGCCCCGGCCTCGGCGGCGCTGGCCTAAGCCACCTGGCCGCTCGTCCAGGAGACCACCTGGTCCAGCACCTTGGCGAGCGCCTGGTCGTAGGCGGCGACGATCGCGCTCACCCGGTTCTCGGCGGCGGGAACGCGGACTTCGAAGATCTGCTCGGCAGGCGGCCGGCCCTGGCCGGCGGTGAGCACGGCGCGCACGCGCACGCGCACCGTCGGCGCCCCGCCCGCGCCGTAGTCCGTCTCGAAGTTGCGCACATCGAGGCGAAGGACATAGTCGCTGCGCGCCGGCTCGCCCCGGGCCACCAGCCGAGCCTTGCCGCCGGAGGATTCGAAGGCGCTCGCCACGGCCTCGCCGAACAGCACCTCGGCGGGCGCGATCCAGCGGGCGTCGGCGATGTAGGCGACGCGATCGCCCGTGACCGTCAGGATGCGGTCGCCGGCGGCCTCGCGCTGGAACTGGCCGCCCGCGTCGAACACGCCCACGGCGTCGGCCCGCATAGGTTGGGCGGCCGGCGCGGTCGCGCCGAAGCGGTAGAGCTGGGCGGGATCGGATTTCGGCAGCAGCGAGATGCACCCGCCCAGCGCCAGCGCCAGCGCGAGCGCGCCGGCGGCGGCGAGTTTCGGGAGGGCATGCGGTCGGCTCATGGCTTCACCTTGATTTCCGCGCCGGCCGGCTTGCCCAGCACGCCCCGGGGGCTGGTCTGCAGCTCGTTCAGCAGGCGGTCGAGCGACTGGGCGGTCTTTTGCAGCTCGACCAGGGCGGCCGTGGCCTGCGGCAGGCCGTTGTTGGCGAAGTCCGCCGTGGGGCCCTGCAGCTTGGCGAGCATGGCGTTGGCGCTGGCCACGGTCTCCTTGGCCTCGGCGGTCACGTCGGCCACGTTCTTCAGGGTGCGCCGGCCGTCGCCGTTGATCATCTCGTCCGCATCGCTGGTCAGCTTGGTGATCTGCTGCGAGGTGGCGTCGATGTCCTGGATCGCCTTCTGGGCGTCGGCGATGATCGTCTTGCGCTGGCGCAGCTCCGCCGTCACCGCCTGGGTGTCGGCGAGCGCCGTCGAGAAAGTCTTGATGTTCTGGTCGGAGAGCACCCGGTTCACCCGGTCAAGCGCCTCGATGGTGCGGGTCAGCACCGTGCCCCCGCCCTCCAGCAGGTCCGAAAGCGTGCTGCGCTGGCTGCGGATCACCGGGATCTCGCTTCGCGGCACGGTGTCCTTCAAGAGCGGCTTGGACGGCGTGCCGGCGGTGATCTGGATGTAGTTGACCCCGGTGATGCCCTGCGGCTCGAGGGTGGCGTAGGAGTCGATCCGAATCGGCACGTCGGAGGTCACCCGCACGCGGGCGATCACCCGGGTCGGGTTGGTGCGGTCGAGGGCGATCTTGGTCACCTCGCCGACCTTGATGCCGTTGAAATGCACCTCGCCGCCCTGGCTCAGCCCCCGCACCGGGCCCTGGAACAGGATGTCGTAGATGTCGTAGTCGCGGTTGAACTGCAGCCTGGCCAGCCAGACCACGAAGATCAGCAGGCCGACGAAGAGGATCAGGGAGGACGCGCCGACGAGCGCGTAGTTGGCGTTCTTTTCCATCAGCTCGCAGCCTTGGTCCGGGCCGCCGCGCGGCCGCGCGGTCCCAGGAAATATTCGCGGATCCAGGGGTGGTCCGAGGTCTCGAGCTCCTGCACCGTGCCCACGGCCACCACCTTCCTGTCGGCGATCACCGCCACGCGGTCGGTGATCTCGTAAAGCGTGTCGAGGTCGTGGGTGACCATGAACACGGTCAGGTCCAGGCTCTCGGAAAGATCGCCGATCAGCTCGTCGAACGCCGCCGCCCCGATCGGGTCGAGACCTGCGGTGGGCTCGTCGAGGAACAGCAGCTCCGGATCGAGCGCGAGCGCCCGCGCCAGGCCCGCGCGCTTGCGCATGCCGCCGGAGAGCTCGGCCGGCTTCAGGGCGCCCGCGTCCGGGCGCAGGCCCACCAGCGCGATCTTCAGGTCCGCCAGCTCGTAGATCTGCCGCTTCGACAGCCTGGTGTGCTCGAACATGGGCGCGGCCACGTTGTCGCGCACGGTGAGGTTGGAAAACAGTGCGCCCTGCTGGAAGAGCACGCCCCAGCGGCGGTTGATCTCGTCCCAGCGCCGTTGCGAGGCGTGCTCTAGGTCCTGGCCGAACACCCGCACCACGCCTTCCTGCGGACGCCTGAGGCCGATGATGGTGTTGAGCAGCACCGACTTGCCGGCGCCCGAGCCGCCGACCACGCCCAACACCTCGCCACGCTCCACCGTCAGGTCCAGATGGTCGTGCACCAGGTGGTCGCCGAAGGCGTTGACCAGGCCGCGCACCTCGATCGCCGGCCCCGCGGCGTCGAGGTCGTCCTCCACGGCCGCCCCTGCCGAGCTGGGCGCCAGGAGGCTCAAATGTCGAGCTCCATGTACATCAGGGCGAAGGCGGCATCGATCATGATGATGGCGAAGATGGCGTGCACCACCGCCGCGGTGACCCGCCGGCCAAGGGACTCCACGTCGCCGCCCACCTCCAGCCCCTGACGGCAGCCGATGCCGGCGATCACCGCAGCCATCACCGGAGCCTTGGAGAGCGCCACCCAGAAGGAGGTCGCGCCGACGTTGTCGAGAATCCGCTGCAGGAAGAAATGGGGACTGAGGCCCAGCTCCGTCCAGGTCACCACCAGTCCGCCGAACAGGCCGGCCACCGTGGCCACGAAGGTGAGCAGCGGAATGGTGAGCAGGAGGGCGCCGAACCTGGGCAGCACCAGGGCCTCGAACGGGTCGACGCCCAGCACCTGCATGGCGTCGATCTCCTGCTGCATCTTCATCGAGCCGATCTCGGCGGCGAAGGAGGAGGCCGAGCGGCCAGCGAGCAGGACGGCGGTGATGATGATGTTGAACTCGCGCGTGACCGCGATGCCGATCAGCTCGACGGTGAACACCTCCGCCCCGAACTGGCGCAGCATGTTGGCGCCCAGAAGGCCCACCACCGCGCCGATGAAGAAGGAGGTGGTGGCGATCACGGGGATGGCGTCGAAGCCGGCCCGCTCCATCAGACCGACCAGGGCCGGGGCGCGGATGCGGCGCGGATTCACCACGGCGCGAGCGACCGCCACCAGCAGGTGCCCCAGGAAGACCATGGTCTCGCCGATGTCGACCGCCATCTCAACCACGCCCTGGCCGACGCGTTCGATCAGCTCGCGCAGCGAGTGCGGCTCGCGCCGGACCACAGGCTGGGCGGTGCGCGCGGCGCGCACCAGCTGGAACAGGCGCAGGCTTTCGGGCCGGGCGGTCACGCGGCCGACGTCGAAGTCCTCGCCCACCGCCCGCAGGATGGCGTAGGCGCCGGCGGTGTCGAGCCGGCGCACCCCGCGCAGGTCGAGGCAGAAGCCGTCCGGCGCGGCGCGGACCTGCTGGGCCAGCGCGGTCTCGGCGCCCTCCAGCGCCGTCGCGGTCCAGTCGCCGCTCAGGGACCGATCGGGACCCTGCGCGGCGCTGCGGAGGCTGAATTCAGCGGGTCTGTTCATACGTGGCGGCGGAGTCCGTGGGCGGCGCGCGTGGCGGCCTCGCCAAGCCGGCCCGCGCCTGCCGTTGCGGCGCGGGCGGACGCCGCCCGGTCGGCCAACGCCGCTGGGGGGCGGTCGTTCCGTGGGCGAGTCAGGCCGAGGTTGCGCGACATAGGGCCACGGTCTCGCACAGGTCGGGCTTGCGGCCAAGTTGGGCCACCATTTGGCCCAAAACGCCCCTGATGCATTCGGCGGCGCCGCCGTGAGGGCGCCAGCGTATTAGAAGGCTGGAGGGAGCTTTGAACCGCCTCATCGAGCTCGCCGGCAAGTCCGGCGCCCGCTACCGCTACACCCCGCTCGAGGAAGACCGCTTCGTGCCGCCGGCGGGCGCGAACTATGTCATCGCCGAGCTCAAGCCCGAGGGACTGAGCATCGTCTACGCGGGCGAGACCGACAATCTGGCCAACCAGACCTGGCGCGCCGACCTGGAAGAGGCCCGCAAGACCTGGGCCCAGGCGCGGGTGCTGACGCGGCTCAATGTGACGCGCAAGGTCAGGGAAGCCGAGCGCGAGGATCTGGTCGAGCACTACCGCCCTCCCATGAACGAGGCGCGGAACTGACTCCGTCGCCGCGGCCGGCCGGCCGGGTGAACTCGAACAGGACGTCGACCACCCGTGGGTCGGCCGCCCGCACGTCGGCCGTGATCTCGGCGAAGCCCGTCTGCAGCGCCGCATAGCCGGGCTCGCCCGAAAAGCGCCAGCAAATGGTCACCACTATGGCCTGGGGACCGAGATGCAGGGTGCGCACGCGCAGCGGCTCGCCCAGGTGCGCGGCGCGTCCCAGCGCCTGGCGCACGCGCTCGACGATCACCGGCGCGGCAGCCTCGCCGGCGATCAGGCTGCGGGTCTCGTTGGCGAGGAAGCCGGCGATGCCGATCAGCAGCAGGCCGATCAGCACCGAAGCCGCGCCGTCGGCCCAGGTCCAGCCGGCGAGCGCCGAGCCCGCGACGCCCAGCCCGGCCAGCGCCAGGCCGGTCAGCGCCCCGCCGTCCTCCAGCAGGGTGGCGAAGACATTCGGGTCCTTGCTGGCGCGCAGGAAGGCCATCAGCGGAACGTCGCGGCCTCCCACGATCTGGCGGAACTCTCGGTAGGCGGTGCGGAACGACAGGCCCTCGAAAACCGCCGAGGCCGCCAGGACGGCGAAGGCGAGCAAAGGTCGGGCGATCGGCTCCGGATGCAGCAGCTTCTCCGCGCCCTCCCAGACCGCCACCGCCCCGCCGGCCAGAAAGATCATCAGGGCGACGATGAAGGTCCAGAAGTAGGTCTCCAGGCCGTAGCCGAACGGATGGCTCGCGTCGGGCGCCCGTGCGGCGCGGCCCTGGCCGATCAGCAGCAGCACCTGGTCGCCGGTGTCGACGACCGAGTGGATGGCCTCCGTCAGCAAGGCCGTGGAGCCGGAAATGGCCCAGGCGGCGAACTTGGTGACGGCGATCGCCAGGTTGCCGGCGAGGGCGGCCAGCACCACGCGGCGCGCGCCTTGGCTCTGTTCCAGTGCTCGCCTGGTCTTGCGCATCGTGCTGCTAAGGGGCCGATCGCGGCCAGCGGTTCCGCGCAGGCGGCGAGATCAGCCGGGCGTCGCGGGGGCGTCGTGGGCCAGCGCCGAGGCGGCGGCATGCTCTCCGATCACAACGGCCAGGCTTCCCAGCAGGATCATCGCGCCGCCGATGAGGAGGCCTGGCGTCATCCGATCCCCGAACAGCACCACGCCCAGTGCGGCGCCGAGCAGAGGTTCGATGTTGATGAAGACGCCCGCGGTGGCGCTGCCCACCCGGCTGGACCCGTACTGCCAGGCCACGGTCGCCAGCAGGGTGGAGAACAGGCCCTGGCCCGCGACGCCGGCCCAGGCGCGCCCGCTCGCGGTGAAGTCCGGCCAGCCGTGCAGCAGCAGGACGACAGGGGCGATGGTCAGGGCGGCGACCAGGATGGTGACCGCGGGGACCGCCAGCGGCGTCGGCCCGTCCGGCGCGCGCTTGAGGGCGACCAGCCAGCCCAGGAACAGCCCCAGGGCGAGGATCGAAAGCCCGATCCCCACTGGCGTGCCCGCCCCTTCCGGGCGACCGGCGATCAGCAGCGCGCCGAGGGTGGCCGAGGCCACGCCGCCCCAGACCAGTCCGTTCAGCCGCTCGCCGGTGAGCCGGGCGAAGACCGCGATCAGCGCGGGCAGGGCGCCCACCAGCAGGGCCGCCAGCGCCACCCGGACGCCGGCCAGACCTTCGAACTGGGCGAGGAACCCCAGGCCGTAGAGGACGCCGGCCGTGACCACGGGGGGCGAACGGAACAGGGCGCGGGTCTCGCGGCGGGCGAGCGCGAACGGGCTGGCCGCCACGGCCGCCAGCGCGAAGCGCAGCATGAGCATGTGGCCGGCCGGAATCTCGCGCATGGCGAGCTTGCCGAGCGGCAGGCCCACGCCCCAGCACGCGCCCGCGACGACGAGGGCGACAACCGCCAGCCATTTCATCGATCCTTGCACCTCCGCAACGCGGACGTGCCGATAGCATGACGGGGTGCGAATTGCGCTTCGGGCTTGCTAGCGCGCGCCCGATGCGGGAGCCTCCGCCCATGTTCGCCATGGTCCTGACTGCGCCCAGGACGCCGCTGGTCGTCGAGCAGCGGCCCGAGCCCCAGCCGGGACCCGGAGAGCTGCGCCTGCGCGTGCTCGCCTGCGGCGTCTGCCGCACCGACCTGCACGTGGTCGACGGCGATCTGCGGCCGGCGGCGGCGAGGATCATCCCCGGCCACGAGATCGTCGGCCGGGTCGAGGCCGTGGGCGAGGGCGTCTTTGGCGTCGCGGTCGGCGCGCGGATGGGGGTCCCCTGGCTCGGCGAGACCTGCGGCCGCTGCCCATACTGCGCAGACGGCGAGGAGAACCTCTGCGATGCGCCGGGCTTCACCGGCTGGACCCGAGACGGCGGCTACGCCGACACGGTGATCGCCCGGGCCGACTACGTTTTCCCGATCCCCGAGACCTACGGTGACGCCGAGGCCGCGCCGCTGATGTGCGCGGGCCTGATCGGCTATCGCGCCTGGCGCAAGGCCTGCGCGGGGCGGGCTGTGCGGCGGCTCGGCCTCTATGGTTTCGGCGCTGCGGCGCATCTGCTGGCGCAGCTCGCCGTCTCGTCCGGGCAGGAGGTGTACGCCTTCACCCGCTCCGGCGACGCGACCGCCCAGGCTCTGGCGCTGGAGCTCGGCTGCCGCTGGGCGGGCGCCTCCGTGGCGGCGGCGCCGGAGGCGCTGGACGCGGCGATCATCTTCGCGCCGGTGGGCGAGCTGGTCCCGCTGGCGCTGACGGCGGTGCGCAAGGGCGGGATCGTGGTCTGCGCCGGCATCCACATGAGCGACGTCCCGAGCTTC
>CBJNAS010000033.1:0-17302 GCA_966434565.1 uncultured Phenylobacterium sp. | reverse complement strand
CTTCACTCAAGCTCTCCGGCTGGCCCAGCACGCCGGGAACCAGCCGTACGCACGCTTCGATCGTCACGAGCGCGGCGGCCTCGCCTCCGGCCAGGACCGCGTCGCCCACGGCGATCTCCTCGAACCCGCGGGCGTCGAGCACCCGCTGGTCCACACCCTCGAACCGGCCGCAGAGCACGATCAGGCCGGGACCTGCGGACCATTCACGCACCCGCGCCTGGGTGAGCGGACGACCGCGGGCGCTCATGTACAAAAGCGGCCGCCGGCGCCGATCCACGCTGTCGAGCGCAGAGGCGATGACGTCCGCCCGCATGACCTGTCCCGGGCCGCCCCCCGCAGGGGTGTCGTCGAGGAAGCCGCGCTTATCCTTGGAAAAGCCTCGAATGTCCACCGTTTCCAGAGTCCACAAGCCCATTTCCCGCCAGGCGGTCCCGATCAGGGAGACGCCGAGCGGCCCCGGGAAGGCCTCGGGAAACATGGTGAGCACGGCGACGTCGAACGACATGCGCTTTCCTTGGCGCCTGTGCGGGCCGCCGCGTCAAGCCTTGCCCTCAAGCCTTGTGTGGTGCGGTCCCCGCGCGTAAGCCGCCTTCATGCCGGACCTCGACCTGCGCGAAATCCTGAAGCTCGAGCGGCTTGAGGTGAACCTGTTCCGCGGCTTCAGCCCGAAGACCGGGTCCCGCCGCATCTTCGGCGGCCAGGTGATCGCCCAGTCCCTGCTCGCGGCCTATGAGACGGTGGAGGAGCGGATCTGCCACTCGCTGCACGCCTACTTCATCCGGCCCGGCGACCCCACCATCCCGATCGTCTTCGACGTCGATCGCTCGCGCGACGGCAAGAGCTTCACCACCCGCCGGGTGATCGCGGTCCAGCACGGCCGGCAGATCTTCAACATGGCCGCCTCCTTCCAGGCGGCCGAGCCCGGGTTGGAGCACCAGGCGGAGGCGCCGCCGGGACCGGGGCCGGACGGCTTCCCGGACATCTCTCACGTGGAGGCCGATTACGAAGAGCAGATGACCGGCCGGCGTCCGGAGCTGGCGGTCTCGCCGGTCGACATGCGGTTCGTGGAGCCTTCGGGAATCGCGACGGGGCCGCTGCCGCCGCGCCAGCGCGCCTGGTTCCGCGTGCGCCATCCGGTGGGCGAAGATCCGCGCTGGCAGCAGGTGGCGCTGGCCTTTGCGTCGGACATGGGCCTGCTGGCCCCCTCGACGCACCCGCACGCGGTCCGCTGGAGCGCGCCGCGAATGCAGAGCGCGAGCCTGGACCACGCCCTGTGGTTCCACCGGCCCACGGACCTATCCCAGTGGCACCTCTTCGACATGGACAGTCCCTCGGCCTCGGGGGCCCGCGGTTTCAACCGAGGCGCGGTGTTTCGCGCCGATGGCACACTGGTCGCCTCGTGCGCACAGGAAGGCTTGATGCGCTATCGCGGGGAAGTCCCGGAAAACGTCGGCGAGCAAACTTCAAGGTAGGGGGGGACGGGCCCGGCGCCGTCTTTATTGGGCTGCTGGCGTTGATCCGAGAATCGGCGAGCAGACTTTGTTTCCGGCCGCAGCACATCGTACGCGTCTTCAGCGACGACACAATTTTGTACTCTATAATCCGCGCCGTAAGCTGGCCGCTCCCCTTCGAGCCCGGGTTATAATCTCCTTGACGCAAAATCAGGCAAGATCGCTTTCGCGCCTTGATTGACGCTATGGGTTAGCCATAAGTAGAGCCGAGCTTGCAGGGGGTCGTAGCGTTCGTGGACATTCGCGATGGCGTCGCGCGGGAGTCGGCCTCAGGCCAGCGGCCCGACTGCTGCTCCGCGAACTGCGACCAGGTTGAAGAGGCGCCTGCCGCGTCCATGGTTCCTACGCCCGGCGGCCAGATGCGTCCGCCGCCCGCCGGTCGGACCGGACCGCGCGGATGATCATCGATTGGGCCGACCTGGCCGCGCGGTCGACGCCGGCGGATGTCTGCATCGTCGGCGGCGGCGCGGCGGGCCTGACGCTGGCCCATGACCTTTGCGGATCGGGGCTGTCGGTCATCCTGCTGGAGGCCGGCGCGAAGCGGGAAACCAAGTCCTCCCAGGCCATCTACCGCGGCGAGCTGGTCGACCCGCAGTCGCATCCCTGGCTGCATCATTTCCGCGTGCGCGCGATCGGCGGCTCGAGCCGCATCTGGGGCGGGCGCTGCGTCCCGTTCGACGACATCGACTTCAAGGCCCGGGACTGGGTCACCGGGTCAGGGTGGCCGCTCGGGCTCGACGAGCTGACGCCCTTCTATCGCAACGCCCAGACCGCGGCGGAAGCCGGCGCCTTCGACTACGATCCGAAGAGCGCGCTGCCGGGCCTGCAGGAAGAATTCGTCGAGGGCCTCGACAGCGACCTCCTCGCCACGCGGCTCGAGCGCTTCAGCCTGCCGACGAACTTCTGGATCCGCTATGGCGAACGCCTGACGCGAGACCCGGCCGTGCATGTCGTGCTGGAGGCGCCGGCGACGCTCGTCGGGCTGAGCCCGGACGGCGCGCACGTCGATCATGTCGCCGTCAGACGTCCGGACGGCGAGTCGGTCCGCGTGCGCGCGCGCACCTATGTGATCGCGGCCGGGGGCCTGGAGAGCGTGCGCCTGCTGCTGGCGTCGAACGACGTCAAGAGCTGCGGGGTGGGCGGGGATAGCGGCGCGCTCGGCCGCTACTACATGAGCCACCTGGCGGGGGCCACCGGCGAGGTCACCTTCACGGATCCGGCGCGGGTCGCCTTCGATTACGAGGTCGACGCCACGGGCGCCTACGTGCGGCGACGCATCGCGCTCACGGCCGCCGCCCAGGAACAGTTGAAGTGCCTCAACGTCATCTTCCGGACTCACCTGCCCGACGCCACGGATCCGTCCCACCGCGACCCGATCCTGTCGGCGATGTACCTGGTGAAAGACCTGATCCTCTATGAATACAGCCGAAAGTTCAGGCAGGCGCGCCCGACGCTCAAAGAGAAGTGGGAGCATGTCTCGAACATCCTGCGCGACCCGCTGAGGCTGGTGCAATTTTCCAACACCTGGGTGCGCAAGCGCGTCCTGGCGCGCCGCAAGCTGCCGTCGGTGGTGCTGGGCTCGCGGGCGGGCGCCTATGCGCTGGAATATCATGCCGAGCAGGCGCCCAACCCGGACAGCCGCCTGACGCTCAGCCAGGAAAAGGACGCGCTGGGCATGCCGCGGCTGCGGGTCGACTGGCGCACCTGCGCGCTCGATCTCGAAAGCCTGCAGCGCGCCTATGGCCTTTTGGCGCGCGAGTTCGCCCTCACAGGCGTCGGCGTCTTGCGCTATGATCGCAACGAGCTCGTTGCGCGCGCCAGGGCCGAGGGCGCCTACGGCGGGCATCACCTGGGGGCTGCAAGGATGTCGTCCGACCCGCGCCAGGGCGTCGTGGATTCGCAGTGTCGGGTGCACGGCGTCAGCAACCTTTACCTGGCGAGCGGCGCGGTCTTCCCGACCTCCAGCCAGGCCAATCCGACCTTAACGATTCTGGCGTTGACTCTGAGGCTCGCCGATCACCTGCGCAGAGCCCTTTAGCCCGAATGACGGTGGACGCTTCCGAGCCGCCCGCGCCCCGACCCAGCGTCGTCATGGTTTCCACCCGGGAACTGGACGGGCAGTCGATGGCTGGGCGCCTGCGCGTGGCGCACGCGATCCGCGCCTTCCTGAGCAGCGAGGCGGACCTGACGGTCCTGCGGCTGCCGAACTTCCTGACCGATCCGTCCCTCGGCCGGCTGCTGGAATGCGTGGTCGCCTGGCTCGCCAGCGTCGTCGGCGGCCCGCTGCTGCCGCTGCAGTGCGCGCTGTTCGCCAGCCGCACCGATCATCTTCGGCTGCTGGCCGCCCTGCCGGCGGACACCAGCGCCGTCTATCTTGACGGGGTGCGCAGCTACGCCTTCCTGGTCAGGCTGAGGCGGGCCCGTCCGCACGTGCGTATCGTCGTCGACCTCGACGACCTGATGTCGCGGCGCATGCTGCTTCTGCTGAACACCCGCCAACCCTTGTCGCCTGGCTATCTCACCAAGCGGCTGCCGGCGCCGCTGCGCCGCCTCAGCATGTCCCGCTGGCTCGGCGGCGCCATCGTCGCCTTCGAACGACGCATGCTGTTGGCGATCGAGCGCCGCATGGCCGATCTCGCCGACGCCCTCGTGCTGCTGTCGGCGGAAGACGCGCGGATCCTGCGCGAGGAATGCAAGTCGCCGACCCAGGCCGCGATCGAGGTGATCCCTCCGGCCAGCAGCCCGGTGGGCGGGGCCGAGCCCCTGCGCATGCCGGCCCGCTTCGTCTTCATCGGCTCCGACGCCCTGACCCAGAACCGCCTGACGATCGACTACCTGGTCGACCTGTGGCGGCGCGCCGGCCTGACGACCCCGCTCGTCCTGTTCGGGCTCAGCTATCGCCAGCTCGACCTGCCGCCGGGGGTGACCGCGGCGGGCTATGTGGACGACCTGGCGGACGTCTATGACGGCTCGAGCATCCTGCTGACGCCGTCGTTCATCGGCGGCGGCATCAAGACCAAGGTGCTGGAGGCCTTCGCGCACGGCGCGCCGGTCGTCGGCAACGCGCTCACCTTCGAATCCATGCCGCTGCCGGAATATCCTCTGCGCATCGAAGACGAGAGCCAGCTGATCGACATCATCTCCCGGCCAGAGGTCCATCTCCAGGAGCTGCGGCGCGCCGCCGCCATCGGCGCGAGCTACCTTCGCGAGCGGCACGCCCCCACCGATTTCGCCCACGCCTGGCGGCGCAGGATGCTGCCGCAGGCGGCTCCGGCCCGCGATCTCCCTGTCGCCCAGACGACATGAGTGCGGACGCCATGAGGCCTGTGCGCGAGCCAGGGCGCGCCGCGCGCAAGCCGTTGAGCGGCAGGATCGCCGTGCTGGGGTCGAGCCTGTTCTTCCTGGGCGCCGGCCTCCTCGGCCTGCGGACGCTGCACGACGAATGGATCTCCGCGCGGGCCGAGGCCGCGGCGCGACAGGCGCTGACCGGCGCCGCCCCGCTACCCTGGGAAGCCAGCGACGCTGCAGACCCCTGTGCGGCGGCCTGTCCTGCCCGGGCCCTGGCCGCGAGCGCGGTGAGCCTGATCGTCCAGGCCGCGGCCGAGCCGCCCGAGGTGCAGCGACGCGCGCGCCTGCAGGAGGCCGAGCGCCGTCTCGAGCGCGCGCTGCAGGCGCGGTCGGCGGAAGGCGAATGGTGGGTGTGGCTTGCCTACGCCCGTGTGCTGGAGGGGCGCAATTTCCCGGCCGCCGTGGCGAACCTGCAGCGAAGCTACGCCGCGACGCCGTTCCTGCCGCAGGAAGGCGCCTGGCGCGTCCGCATCAGCGCCGGCGCGTGGAGCCAGCTGGACGCGAAGACGCGCCGCGCGCTCGTCGACGAAGCCGTCTGGCTGACCGAGGTGGACCCCGCCGCGGCGGCCCCGGCCTTGGCGGCCTTCACCCATCCCGATGCGGCGGCGGCGCTGCGGACGGGCCTTGCCTTGCGCAGGCCGGGCCTAATTCCGCACCGTCGGAGCCGGGTTCCAGATGGTGTAGGTCCGGCGCATTAGCAGCGCCTCGAACTGGCCGCAGGCGACGCCGCCCAGGGACACCACCGAGGTGGCGAGCACGCGAAAATAGGGCAGGTTCACCCAGGCCCCGAGCACCAGGCCGCCGGTCAGCAGCGCCAGTCCGGCCAGCGGGCGCATGACGCCGAACGAGAGCGAAAGGCCCGCGAACAGGCTGGCCGCGCCCAGCAGAAGGCTGAACGGGGTCATCCACTTCAGGAAACGGTGCGACAGATAGCAGTACAGGACGACGGGGCTCGCCTTCTGCAGGTCAGGCCACAGCGCGCGATGGACATTCATCGCCTGGCAGGAGATGCGAACCTTGCGACGGAACTCTTCGGCCCAGTGTGAGGCGCTGCGCTCCTCCACCAGCACGGACTGGATCGACACGACGCGGCGGCCGGTCAGCAGCGCGCGCATCGAGACATAGAGGTCGTCGATCAGCTCGTCGGGCGGCGCCACATAGGCCGCCCGATCGATGACGAAGAAGGCGCCGTCGACGCCGATCATGCCGACGCGCTCGGACTCCAGGGATTTGATGAATTCCTCGAAGCGCCAGTACATCGCGCCGGCGGTGCTGATCCCCGCCTCGGCCTTGTTCACATAGACCAGCCGCGCCGAGGCGCAGCAGACCTCGTCGTCATCCAGGCTTTCGACCAGCTCCTGCAGGGCTTCGGCCGGCACGGCGACATTGGCGTCGGTGAAGGCCAGGACCTCGGCGTCCGCCGAGGCGATCAGCTGCTTGAGGCCCGCGGTCTTGCCCCGGCGCTCCTGCGAGACCAGCACCGTGACCCGGTCGGCATAGGGGCGCAGCAGCTCGGCCGTGCCGTCGGTGGCGCCATCGACATAGATGCAGATCTTCGCCGGGCCATAGGCCTGGGCCATGGCCAGCAGCGCTTCCACCTTGGGCACGATGACCCGCGCCTCGTTGTAGGCCGACATGCAGATGGCCACCGTCGGCTTGCGCCAGCCCGGACGCGGCGGCTTCGACTTTCGCCGCGGCAGCAGCAGCAGCGACAACGGATAGGTCACATAGGGATGCGCAGCAGCTGCAAAAAATACGACCGCGAGAACGTACAGGAACTCAACCATCGCCGCCTACCCCGGCGGCGCCCCGCAGCTGCGTCCGCCCCACGGCGTCCCCCCAGGCCGCGCCGAGCAGCAGCGCGCAAAATGCCGCCACCGCTGGGACGTTCATGGCGATATCGATAAACGAGCAGCCGAGCGCAAGCAACGCTGCGGCGACGAAGGCGGCCGCAATCGAGCTTCGGCGCCCCTGGGCGCGCGCGACGTCGGCCAGGGCGACCAGCACAAGGATCGCCAGGAGCGCCGCAAACGGCCACCCGCCCTCGAGCGCCGCCTGGAGCAGCGCGCCGTGCGCCGCGCCATAGTCCCACATCTGCGGCGCCAGCTGCGGCGTCATGAAGGCGGCGTTCAACAGGCGGAACGACCCCAGCCCGAAGCCGAACCAGGGCGAGCTCCCGAGCAGCCGCAGGTAGTGCAGCCCCGCCTGGCCGCGGACGCCGGCGTCGGCGGCCACCTCGTCCCAGCGCCCGGCGATCTGGGTGGCGGCGAGGGCGCCGGCGGCCAGCAGCAGGAGCAGCATGACGGCGAGCGAAACGCGGGACCTGCGCGGCGAACGCACCGCGCCACGAACGATCAGCCCGCCGCCGAGCACGGCCGTGAGCGCCAGGCTGGCGCGCGACTGGGTGAGCACGCAGGCGCCGAAGGCCGCGAGCAGGCCGCTCGCGGCCAGGGCGACCTGGGCGTAATCCCACAGAGACGATTTGCGCAGGTCGAATCGCCTGGCGACGTGCTGCAGCTGGCCCAGGGAGACGAGGGCGATCATGCCGAAGACGCACCCGGCCGCGTTGGCATTGAGGAGCGGCCCGGTGAAGCGGAAGGCGTGAGCGGTCTTCGACTGGCCCCAGATCGTCAGCGGCGCCGCCTGCTCGAGCCACAGCGACAGGAAGACGAAGGCTGCGCCCGCCGCGACCAGGCCTGCCGCGAGCCGATGCAGCCGCGCCGGCGCCTGGCCGAGCATGGCGCCGACGAGGGCCAGGCCGGCCAGGCCGCTCAGCTTGAGCAGCTCGAGCCCCGCCGAGTCCGGCGTGAGCCATCCGGCGCCGCCCGCGGCGCGGGCGAGGCCCGGCGCAGCGGCCGCCCAGGCGAACGCGGCCGCGAACAGCGCGAGCAAGGGCGCCGCCTTGCTCCAGAGCGCGGCGAAACTCTCACCGACCAGCAGCAGCCGGACCAGGGCGAAGAGCGCAAGCTCCGCCAGCGCCGCGGCGGCCGCCAGGAAGCCGCTGTTCGCGCCGAAAGCCGCGAGCTGCGCAAGCAAGAGCAGCGAGACGCCCGCGCAGCAGAGCGCGCCGGGCAGGGCCGGCTGGCGGCTGCGTCGGCCGGATCGCAGCGCGTGAAAGGCGCTTGTTGCTGCTGTCATCTGGTAATGGCGCACAGCTCCCTAGCGCAACAGAGTCGCAATCATTGTCACGACTCATGCACCAGGGTGGCGAGGACACCATAGTGATCCGATGCGCCCGAAGGCGCCCTGCGTATGGATTCTACGCGCCATTGCGAGCCGGCGTACAGCTGATCGATCGGCAGGAACGGCGCCGGCCAGCTCACCTGGCCATTCAGGATCGGCAACCGGTTCGGCCAGGTGCCGAGCCCGTGCGTACGCCGGCGTATCGGGATGTGCGCGTCGAACCATTTCAATGAATATAGCCAGGGAACTCTGTTGAAGTCGCCCGCCAATATGGTCGTGCGAGGGTCAATAGAATCTAACGTCCCCAACAACTGCAACATCTGTTTGCGCGCCATGTCGCCCGCATCCGGGTGCACCAGCTGGGTGTCGATGATCTCGAAGCGTCCCGCCGCGCCCCCGTCGATGGTGGCGCGCACATAGCCCAGGCGATCCCAGGCTGGCGGCTGCCACGTCCCATAGTGGTAGCTCCATTGCAGGATCGGGCGCTTGGACAGGATCGCCATGGACGCCCAGGGGCCATCCGAGGTCGTGTCGGCGCGGTAGGGATAGGCATCGCCCAGCAGGGCGACGATGTCGTGCGAGGGACCCAGCGCCTCCTGCAGCAGCACGACGTCGGCGTCGGCGCGCAGGATCGCCGAGGCGGTCAGCGCCGGGCGGGGATTCCGCTCCCAGACGTTCTGCGTCAGCACCGTGATCGTCCGGCTGTGGTCAGGTCGCGCCGCCGGCTCGGACCAGCCCGCCATGGCGTCCGGCGCGATGGCGACGAGACTGGCCGCCCCGCCCGCCACGCCCAGCGCGACCAGGCGCCAGTCGCGCGCCCGCCTCAGGCCGCCATAGCAGGCGAGGCCGATCGCCGCAGCGAGAAACAGCGGTGCGCCATGATTAAGCACATCGAGGCCGGCGATGAACACTCCGCCGGCGCCCAGCAAACCCAGCGCGGCCAGAACGGCCAGCACGCCGATCCCCCATCGGCGCGCCCGCCCCTCGGCGGCCGACGCGATACGGCTCGTGCGACCGCGGATCGCGGGCGCCCTTTTCTTGGCGATCGCCTCGGGCGAGCGCACGCCGGCTTTTTGCATATGCGAAATGGCACCCCAGAACCCGCGCCAAGCCGCCATCAGCGCGCTTGGCTGAAGTCGCGGTAATATACTAACTGAAGGTGGTTTGGCACGAGGTCCTGCAGTGCTGCGGAGACGGCGCGCAGGAGGGGGTTGTCGGTTGCGCACAAAAACCGGGCTGTTGACGACGAATGGGCGCGCTGGCGGCTGGCGCCACGCCTCGGCGTTGGCGGGCCGGATCGGCTCCTTCGCCGACCAGGGCTTCCAGGGGGTGGCCAACGTCCTGTCCAACGCCCTGCTGGCGCGCGCCCTGACGCACGAGCAGTTCGGCGTGATCGGCGTGATGATCGGCGTGCATTACCTGGCCTGGGGCCTGCACCGCTCCGCCATCGTGCTGCCGTTCATCCTCGACGCTTCCGATCCCGAGGCCGATCGTGGCGACAGCGACGCCTGGTGGTGGGCCAACCTGGTCAGCGTGCTGCTGGTCGGCGCGGCGCTTGGCCTGAGCGCCGTCATCGCTTCGGCCGCCCTGCGAGGCTCCGGCGGCGCCTGGATCGTGCGCGCCACCGGCTACGCCGCGGTGGTTTCGCCCTGCATCCTGGCGCTCGAGTTCGGCCGGCGCCGGCTCTACCAGGAGAACCGGGCGGCGATGGCCGCCACCGCCTCGGGGATCTATGGGCTGGCGCTCACCGGTCTTTCCGCCCTGGTCCTGTACAAACACCTGGGCGAGGGCGCCGGAGCCGGAGCCTGGGCCGTGGCCGCCGGAATCGGCGCCGCGGCCGCGGTCGTCGCCTCGCCGCCGAAGTGGGCGCCCGCCGCGAGCGCCTGGAAGACCTGGCGGGCCCACCGGCGCTTCGCCTTCTGGCAGGCGATGACGGCGATCCCCTACGCCATCTACACGACCATCGTGGTGGTGCTCGTGGGCGCCTTCGGCGGCGCGCCGGTCGCGGCCGCCTTCACCGCGGCGCGCACCCTGATCAACCCGGCGCTGGCCGCCGTCTCCGCCGTGGACACGCTGGACAAGCCCCGCGCCGCGCGCGCGCTCGCCCGCGAAGGCCTGGCCGGGTTGCGGCGCTCGATCGGGGCGACGCGCCGCACCGTGCTGCTGCTGTCCGGCTCCTACCTCGGCCTGCTCTTCATCTTTACGCCGCAGGTGCTGCAGCTCGCCTTCGGCGCGGCCTATTCGGGCGCTCTCAGCAGCGTGCGTGTGCTCACCGCCGCCTTTTTCCTCGCCTGCCTCAACCAGGCGTCGGAGACCGCGCTGATCGTGCTGCGGGCCGGGCGGATCATGTTCTGCATCCGCCTGCTGGCCGCGGTCCTGGCGGTGGTCGGCCTGTGGTACGGCGCCCGGCGCTTCGGCCTGCTGGGCTGCGGGGTTGCCCTGTTGATCACCAACCTGACTAATATTTCGGCGCTCTATCTGGCCGAGCGCCGCTTCACCGCCGAGCCGCGGGCCTAGGCGATGACCCCAGGCGTCGCCATCGCCGAGGAGCCGCGCGTGGAGGTCGGCGGTTGCGCGCCCGACCTCATCAGCTTCTCCATCGTGGTCCTGACCTACGCGCGCGACGATGTGCTGGAGTCGACGCTCCAGCGGCTGTCAGGCGCGATCGGTGCGCGGCGCGACGCCGAGGTCATCCTTGTCGACAACAACACCGATGGGGTCGACCGGACGCGCTTCCTGCAGCGGTTCGAGGCCTGGCAGCTGGTGCGTACCGGCCGCAACAAGGGCGTCTGCGCGCGCAACGACGGCATGGACGTCGCACGCGGCGCCATTATCGTCCTGCTCGACGACGATGTCCTGATCGAGACCCCAGACTTCCTGGAGCGCTTCGACGCCGCTTTCGCGGCGAACCCAGCGGTAGGTGTCGTCAATATCCGTAAGCTGGATGGCGCCAGCATGTCGGTGCTGGCCGAGTGCATTCCGCACAGCCGCAAGGACATGGACATCGACCAGCCATTCCTGACGTTCCGATTCATCGGCGGGCTGGTCGGTTTCCGCCGAGCCGTCCATCGGCAGCTGGGCGGCTTCAATCCGGATCTGTTCTACGGCGCCGAGGAGCGGGAATACTCCTATCGGATCATCAAGGCTGGCTGGAAGATCTACTACACGCCGGACATCCGGGCGATCGAGACCAATGCGGCGGGCGGACGCCTGGATCGCGCCGAGCGGATGACGCAGATCCTGACCAACACCTATGTGATCGCCTATCTGCACAAACCGATGGCGATGCTGCTCGCCGATGTGGCGCTGTTCACGACCTTCCTGTGGCTGAAGGAGCGCGGGCAGGTCGACCTGGGCCGCGCCATCGGCGACTTCTTCCAGTGGCGTCGCAAGCCCGGACGGGCGGCGCGGCGCCCGCTCGATCGGCGAACGCTGGCCTACATCCGCGCTTGCGGCGGAGCCACCTGGCGCTGAACGCGGGCTGGCCGGATCAGCGGCTGATGCGGGCGGCTCTGGTCAATCGCGGTAATAGCCGCGGTAGTTGACGTAGTAGTAGCTCTGGTCGCCGACGCCGGTCGAGAACCGCGACCGGGTGTCGACCATCGACAGCAGGACCCCCGCCACGCGCGCGCCGTCATGGGTCAGGCGGGCGATCGCCGCCTGGATCGAGCGCCGGGGCGTCTTGTTCCAGCGCGCGGCCATCAACACCGCATCCGCCAGGGTGCCCAGCGTGCGGGCGTCGGCAACCGCCAGAACCGGCGGCCCGTCGAGGATCACATGATCGTAGCGCTGGCGCAGGTCGTCGAGCAGCCGACGCATGCCGGCGGCGCCGAACAGGTCTCGCGGCGTGAAGGCGGCCTGATGCAGGGGCAGGATGTGCAGACCCTCGACGGAATCGGGAATGAGCACCTCGTCGAGGGTCGCTGCGCCGGTGAGCACCTCGATCAGCCCGGCTTTGGGCTGCTCAGGCATCAGGCCTTCGAGGGCGTTGCGCCGAAGATCGCAGTCGACGAGCACGACGCGCTCGCCGCTCATGGCCATGACCCGCGCCAAGGACACCGATGTCACGGTCTTGCCTTCGTTCGGCACCGCCGAGGTGATCAAGACCACCTTCTGGCGCCGATCGATGTCCGACAGGACGATCGCGCTGCGGGTCGCGCGCATCGCCTCGGCGTATCCCGACATCGGCTTGGCCGTCACATAGTCCCATGGGGCGAGCGTCTGGCCATTCTGCTGCAGCGTCTTGGGGGTCAGCAGCGGCGCGGCGGCGATGAAGTTGAGGCCGAGGTCGCGCTCGACCTCGTCCGGCGTGCGGACGCCGGAGTCCAGGATCTCCGCCCCGGCGACCGCGGCGACCCCGAGGACCAGGCCCATGGCGCTTCCGAGCGCCGCGAACAGGGCCTTGTTCGGAAACGCGGCCTTGGTGGGAACGCTGGCGCGGGCGACGATCTGGGCCTGGGACTGGTTGCCGTGTTCCTGCTGGCTGGCCTGCTGGGCGGACGCCGCAACCTGGTTGTACACGGTGTGCTTGGCGTCGGCGTCGCGCTTGAGCCCTTCGGCCATCACCGAGGCGCGGCTGTTGGCGTCCAGCTGGCCCTTGAGGGCGCCGAGCTCTCCGCGCAGCGCGCTGACCCTGGCTTCCGCCGCGCGCGCGTCGCTGGCCAGGCCCGATACGATGCGCTGGGCCTCCTCGTGCATCTGCTGATCGATGAGGCTCACCTGTTGGGAGATCTTGACCGTCTCCGGGTGCTTGGGCCCGTAGCGCGCATTGATTTCCGCCTGGTTGCGCAGCAGCTCTGCATGCTGGCGGTGCAGCTCGACCATGGTCGGCGAGTTGATCACGGTCGAGACCGAGTCGATGCCGCTCTGGGCGACCTGGGTTCTGGCGGCTTCGTAGTTCGAGCGGGCCGCGGCGGCGGCCGACTCCGCATTGGCCAACTCGGAGGTGAGCGTCGAGATCTGCTGTTCGGTGACCGTGCCGCCTTCGGCGGTGGTGATGCCGTTGCTGGCCTGGTACTGCGCCAGGGCGGCGTCGGCCTTCTGCGCTTCGGCGCCGAGCGCGCTCACGCGGTCGTTCAGCATCGCGGCCTGCTGGGCGGCGGCCTGAACCTTCTCGCGGATGCTGGCCTCGATGTACTGCTCGGCGAAGGCGTTGGCGATGTTGGCCGACTTGGCGGGATTGTGGGACTTGAACCCCAGCGCGATGATGTAGGTCGAGCCTTCGCGCGCCACGTCCAAATGCTTGAGCACGGCGTCGGTGGTGATTTCCTCGGCCGGCGCGCCCGTCGCGCCGCCGTGGCGAAGCTTGGGATTGAACTCCGGATCTTCGGTCAGCCGCAGCTCCCGCACGACCCCGCGGGCGACGTCGCGCGACTGGATGATCTTGACCTCGCTGTCCACCAGCGCCTGGTCCGGCGGCGTCCCCCGGGCGACCGCTTCGAGGTCGATCGAAGAGCGCTGCACCGGGTCGACCCGGATTCCGGCGCTGGCCTCGTAGACCGGCCGCAGGATCAGGGACGCGATGACCGCCGTCGCGACGACGCCGAGAACGACCGAAACGAACAGACGCCAGCGCCGCGCAAAAACCTCCAGCAGGCCTTTGACGTCGAGCGGCTTGCCAGACTGGTGGGGATAGCTCGCCAGCCGGTCAGACGGCGCGTCCATGGATACCATCACTACTTCCAACCCGAGGCCCTGGGCCGCGACTATCCGGCGGGAACCTTAAAGTTGGAATACCAGACTCAGCCCGAACTTGAGAACATTGAACTGGGGCCCCAGGACGGTCACGGGCGAGCCGGAGGTGCTGCGATCCGCATAGGACACCTGGGCGCTGAGGCCGACGTGGCGGTTTAAGAAATAACGCGCCTGGCCGGAGACGTTCCAGATCCGGTCGCTGCGATCGATGCCCTGGAACTTGTCCAGCTCGTAACCGACGGCGCTGCCCAGGATGATGTTGCGCCTCAGCTCGTAGTCGGCGGCCAGGGTCGCGGCGTTGCGGAAATAGCCGCCGCTGTTGATGAAGGCGGCGTCCTGCGGCGAGCGATCGGCGGTCGCAGTCAGCGTCAGCAGCTGCGTCGGGAAGTACTCGACCTTGGCGGCGATCGCGGGGCCCGACAAGCTCTGGAAGGCCGACGACTTGTAGCTGCGCTTCACATAGCCGACGCCGACTTCGCCGCGCAGCAACGCGGTGAGGTCGAAGTTGGCGCCCACCAGCGCCCGCACCTGGTCGAAGTCGCGCCGGTCCTTGGTCGAGCCGACGATCGTGCCCACACGGTAGTGGCCTTGGGAATAGCCGATGCTGCCGAACACCGCCGTATCCGGGCTCAGAGCGTAGTCGGTGCGGCCGTCCACCCGCCAGACGTCGAAGTTCCGCGAGGACTCGTCGACCGTGGTCCCGTTGAACGCCGGAACGTTCTCATAGTGGAAATTCTGGTAGCCCGTGTCGATGATCGCGCGGATCCGGTCCTGGGCGTAGATCGCCTTGCCGTACACGCTCTGCGTATGGATCGGCACCGGCTTGGCTGCGGTGAAGACGAAGTTGGTCGAGCCCCGCTCTTCAAAGACCTTCTCGACCGAGCCGCCGAAGTTCAGGAACGACTGGCCGTAGACGTCGACGCGCGCGTCCGTCCGCGCGAACCACCCCGCTTCGTTCTCGGAATGATAGGTCGAGTATTCGCGGGCATGCAGCCCTGCCGAGGCGTAGAGCGCGTGACGGCCCCAGTTGCTCTTGGCGAGCACGATCGGGTCGAAGCTCGTATAGGTGTCCGCCTTCGCGTCCGTGCGCGATGCGAAGACGTTGTCGTTATAGACTTCGGCGATCGCCACCTGCGGGAACACCGTGAACCCGCCGGCGTGCAGGCCGAGGGCCTGGTAGTCGGGACGGTCACGCTCGAGCACCGAGACGTTCTTGCCCCGCCCGTAGTACTGCGGCACGTCCAAGTCGCTCGGATTGACAACCTGAGCCGCCGCTTGACCGGCCAGCATCAGGATAGCTCCGCCCAGGAGAATCGGCGCACACGCTCGCATTCGGGTAACTTGCCCCCAAATTATCTGAAATTTGCGAAGTCTGTCCGACACCCAGAGGCCGCCCCCTCCGGGAGTCAGGACCGTACTTATCGGTTGTAGCCGGAGCCGCCGCCGCCGCCGGCGAAGCCCAGTCCGCCACCGCCGGCCGGCAGGCCGCCGAGACCGCCCGCGAGCGCGCCGGTGCCGAAATTCCGCTTGTTCTTGGCGAGCCGCTGCCGGACCGTCTTGGCGGCGAGCTTCGCATTGGCCGGCAGACCCGGCGTGCCCTCGACCTGCGACAGGGCCTCGTCGATCACGTCCGAGTCGTAGCCGGTCAGAGCGTCGGAGAAGGCGCCCTCGAACACCTCCGGCGCGCTGTCCGCCGGCAGCGCCTTGGCCGCCGACAACAGGGCCCCGACCAGCGTGCCGACCTGAGACTGCTCGTCGACGGTCAGCGCCTTGGCCGAGGCCAGGCTGGGCGCGCCGGCCACCGCCAGCAGCGCCGCCGCAGCGGCGCTCGCCGCTTGTCGCGCGACCCGCGCGCGCTGATTTTGAATCTTTGTCATTGCGAACCCCATCAGCCCGTTAGCCGCTAAACTTCAGCCGCTAACCCAATGATTAACAAGCTACAGTCAAGCCTTGCACAGATCGTGCCGCGCTGCAACACGCCGAACCAACCTATTCGGCGCGCCCGGGAGAGGCGCCACTTGCCGTTGCAGCGGCGCCACTTCGCTCATCTTTTCTCAGAAGAAGCGCTCGCCGATTCGAACAGTATCGCCCGGCTGCAAGGGCAAATCCGATGAGATGGTGTAACGTTGCTCTTGGGCGTCGCCCGCGTGCTTGATGTAAACGTGCTTCTGGTCAGCGCGATAGGTAAAGCCATTGGCGGTCGCCACGGCGCGCATCACGGTGAGGCCGGCCGAATACTCGTAGTTGCCCGGCTTGTTCACTTCACCGAGGATATAGAAGGGGCGGAAGGTCAGCACATCGATGCTGACCTGCGGCGCGCGAAGGTAGCCCTCCGCCAACCGCCCCTCGATTTCCTTGCGGATTTCCGTGGTGGTCCGATTGACCGCCGTCACATCGCCGATCAACGGCACCGATAGCGAGCCATTGGCGTTGACCGTGAATTCGCCGGATAGATTGGGCTCGTTGTAGACCAGGATCCGGACGTGGTCCGCGGCCCCGAGCCGGTAATCGTCCAAACTCGCGGACGCCGGAGGCGCCGCCGTCGCCGGGCTGACCGTCCCGAAAATGAACAAGGCCACACCGAAGATCGACGCCAACGCAAACTTACGGCTCATGCGCGTCACCAAATCCCACCCTTGGTTGCCGAGGCGATTGTAGTGAAGCCGGCGACCCCGCGCAACAGCCTGCCGCAGTGCACAATGACGCGGGGTCTGTAGCGGTTAGCGGGCCAGCGACGCCGCGGCGGCGCGATTGTCCAGCGAGGCCCACTGCGCCTGCGCCGGTCGGGGCGCGGCCACGCTCCAGCTCGAGGGACGGCCGGGCTCCTGATGCTTGATCCAGACGTAGGGCGCTTCGTACCAGGGCGCGACGTAGGGCGTGCGGCTGTCGAGCACGAGGTCGCCCATTTCGGTACGGGCGACCAGCACCGCATGGAGTCCCAGATCGGAACGATAGGCGACCGCGTAGAACAGGTCGCGCTCGGGATAGCCCGCCGAGACCAGCTGCTCGCGCTTTTCGATGGCGATGTCCTCGCAATCGCCCGCGGCGCCCGTCCCGATCCCGGTGCGGGTCCAGTATTCCTCGACGCCGTAGTTGTCCCAATCCGAGACCTGCCGGACACGGCTGTTCACCAGCCGGTTGACCGCGCCCAGCATCTTCAGGCGCACGGCCAGCGGCGGCTCCGGCGGCCCGTTCGCCTCGTCGGCGGCCGCTGATACCGCGCCGGCCGACGGCGTCCAGGCGGCCGGCGACAGCTGCGGGGCGCCGGCGGCCGGAAGCTGCGCGTCGCGCTCCGCGAGCGCCTGGGTGGCGAAGGTCGCCGACGTGGCGTCGATCCGCCGGCCCGCCGAGGCGTCGGCGAGGACGGCCGGAGCGACCTGCGCTCCTGCTTCCGGCGCGACCTGGGCTGCGACCCGGATCGTGCGCGTCATCTCGCAGAGCTGCGGTCGATCGCGGCACATGTCGGAATAGCCGCGCGGGGCGGCGACCGAGGCGCCGCTCGGCATGAACGGCGACTTCGCGGCCACCTGGCCGACGTCTGCGGGCGCCGGCACGCTGGCGCATGC